>CALCEF010000027.1 GCA_937901365.1 uncultured euryarchaeote
TCGTGTGGATCGACATCGATAGGAATCAATTCTCTCTCATATTCGAGAAGAGCGATTTTGAGAGGGTCCAGAACGAAGCGAACACTGGCTTCATCAACACCGTAGAGTGAGACCAATTCTTCACGGAATTCTTCACGCAATCCATCTTCGGTCACATACAGCGGAGCGCCCATGCTGATTTGCAGGGCTCTTGCACCAATAATTCGGGCTCTTTCAAAACGGGTGTGCTCTCGTGCTGGTTTCACCATGTGAATCACTTACAGCGGTTCGCTGCGACCTCGCGACCTGCCCGGGTGTCATAAGTCCATCGGGAGCCCCGTAGGGGCTACAATCATCATTCATCCTCAGTAACCATTTGGGAAAGGCTTGCATTTCTAGCAAGTAATGCGGCGAATCCAATACAGAGGAAAGATAGCGAACCGAGAAGCAAATGAGCCAATGATAAGATCTCGATAAATGCACCATTCCAAGTCAGGATATACGCGCCACCAACCAAGAGATTGAGGACATAGAGGCCGATACCAGAATGTAGCAATTTCCGAATGGTCCCGCGTTCCAAACTGCGAACGTTCCAAATTAACCAGCCACCTACGATTACAACCGCCACCCTATGGCCAAATTGGATATTGTCGACAAGGGAGTCAAAAATGTGGCCTCCACAAAGTGGCCAAGCTGAGAAATCACCTACACCGCATGTTGCGTTCTGTCCTTCTGTGGAAGATACAAAGGCTCCAAGAATGAGTACCAACAAAGTGGACAGTGAAAGATCATACAAACGTGGACGAAGCCGATTGGCGTTGTTTGATTCCAATTCCATCCATTGAGGTAATTCTCTTTCTGCTTCCATCCAACGAATCCAAGCCCACAACAGTGACAATGCCAATGCCATTGCGAGTGTCAAGTGAGCGGCTACAGACCAAGGTACGTTGTCATACAGCACGGTAATCATGCCCATAATACCTTGAATGATGACGAGAATGAGAGCGATTGATGAGGCCTTGTACACACCCGGCATCGTCTGTTTACGCTTGAAGGCGAGATACCATTGAAGAATACAGAGTGGACCAAGAATCAATCCCGTGACAAATCGATGAATCCATTCTAGGAAAATTTCCCAAGTTTCGTAAGTGATTTTGTCCTCATT
>CALCEF010000028.1 GCA_937901365.1 uncultured euryarchaeote
GGCCTAGCGAAAATCCGCCACAATAGTCCCATTCAGACCAACCGGCTTGGCCGGCATCCTTCAAGGGTTCCGTCCCTTCGCAGGGTCAATGGACGCGATGACACCGTGTATCGCCGAAGCGGCGAGGCGGCTTCTTCGAACCGAAGGCACATCACTAATCGTGCCCGAGGGGCTGATGGAAGATGCTCTTGAATTGAGTCTGTCGATCAGTGATGGCATTCCGAAATTGATTCGTGAACCCACAGTTTCTGTGGGGTCCGAAAATCAGGTTATCGTCGAGGGTCTTTCGCAACTCGGGGGTGATGAACCCCCCTTGTCGATATGTTGGATTCCGACCGACTCATTGGACCTTGAATCGCTATGGGTTCGATGGTCACAGCAAATTCGCGATTTGATGGTCGCTGGTTACCCGGGTTGTGTGGGTTGTGGAGGCCCTGGTTCGGAAGGGGAATGGGACGAAACGGCTTCGCGCGCGCGCACACGCGTGAACTGAGGGGTTACGTAGTAACCCCCTGATTCTGACGCACTTTGCAAATCGACGCAGCGTTTATGGAGGGCTCAGTGTCGGCCCTCGTCCGGATGGGAGAAAAGATGGATTTACTAATTGTCGAATCAGGTGCCAAATCGAAGACGATCAAAAAGTACCTTGGGAAGGGATGGATTGTTTCTGCATGTAACGGGCACGTAAGGGATTTGCCCACCAGTCGAGAAACCAAGGATGGAAAGAAGGCGATGTGGGCCTCAACAGTCGACAGATTGCCGTCACCACCGTGGGAATGGACAGAGAATTCTGAGCGCACCATTGGGAAGTTGGTAGAAAAAGCCAGAAGTTCAAATGTTGAGAATATCTACATCGCGACCGACCCAGACCGAGAAGGAGAATTCATCGCTTGGCAACTTCAGAACATATTTTCGGAAAATGGTTTCAGTAATATTTGGCGAATCACCTTCAATGAAATCACAAAAACGGCTGTTCAAGCCGCAATCGATGCAAGAGGAGCAGTCGACGAGAATTTGGTTTCGGCGGCGATGGTTCGCAGATTCATGGACCGTCTTGTCGGTTTTCGATCATCGAAATTCAGCCGTTCGTGGTCATTACCATCCATGGGTAGAGTGCAGACACCCACACTGGGATTTATTGTTGACAAAGAGCTGGAAAGAGAGGCCTTCGTACCCCAACCATATTTCGCGGTACATGCAGATGCAGGCGGCTTGAGATGGAATGCAAAATTCCATGACAAGGATGACTCTGATGCTTGGGTTGATGACAAAGGGAAATTCAATGCCGAGAGGACAAATGACTCAGAATTGGCCAGCGCCGCATACGCAGCAGCAGCAAAAGGCCTCACAATTGCTTCTGTTGAATCAGGCCAATACCAGCGTAACCCCGATCCTCCATTTACAACCGATACTATGCTGATGAAGGCCGGTTCGGATATGGGTTGGAACCCTCGTCGAACAATGAAGGTCGCAGGTGAATTGTACAATGCGGGACATATCACCTACATGCGTACCGACTCCACTCGCACAAACAAGGGCGCACGAGAAGACGTCAAAGCGCACATCAGTGAAAGGTGGGGTGAAGACCATCTCGGCAAGGGCGTGCTGGGACCAGACGCAAAATCGGATGCAGCGAATGTTCAGGACGCCCATGAAGCCATTCGCCCCACCCGTCCAAAGATAGGTTCACCTGAAGGCCTGAGTGCAGAACAAGCCCGCCTTTACAGGCTTATTTGGGCCCGTTTTGCAGGAAGTCAGATGAGTTCCAGTCGTTATGAGCGATTTTCCATGACTGCTCAGGCGGACGGATTTACACGTCATTTTTCTGGCACAGCATCATGGCGAGTACACAGTGGTTGGGAGGCG
>CALCEF010000029.1 GCA_937901365.1 uncultured euryarchaeote
TTCTGGATGAAGGATACGATACCCAACAAGTCGATATGATGTCTGAGAGAGTCATTTTGGTTGACACCGAGGATCAGGTATTGGGGTCCATGAGTAAAGTCGAGGCGCATCGGGGTGAGGGGGTATTACATCGCGCATTCTCTATACATGTGTTCGATGAAAATAACAGATTGTTGATGCAAAAACGTGCATCTCACAAGATAACCTTCCCAGATGTGTGGGCAAATACCGTGTGCAGTCATCCGTTACATGTCCCTGAAGAATTGAACGATGATGGACATAATATCGGGACAAAATTGGCTGCTATACGTAAGATGGAGCAGGAATTGGGAATACCAGCAGACACTTTCCATACCGATGATATCCACCTCATTACCCGTATGATGTATCGGGCGCGTGCCGATGAAATTTGGGTTGAGCATGAACTTGATCACATCCTTTACGCGAAATCAACCAGTGACATGGTAATTTCACCAAACCCAAATGAAATCTCAGAAGTAAAATGGGTTACTCAGCAAGAGTTGAGTGAGTGGCTAACAAATCCAGATAGTGAAGGTGAAGTTCTCGCCCCTTGGTTCAGGCTAATCGCTGAAAATATTCTACCCGAATGGTGGGGCAACCTTGACGGTCTGCCTGCTCGCACCGACAATAAGATTCGGGACTATGGGAGTGTTGACATGACAACAACAGCAAGGATTGATGCTTCGAAAATGGGTGTCATGACTGCCCTAAAATCACACAAAGATGCTGTTGAATCTAGAGTGGTTTCGGCGTTGTCTAAATCCGAGAATGAACGTTTATGTTCTGCAATGAAACATTTGATTGATGGCGGTGGTAAGAGGCTCAGGGCCATCTTACCTTGGCTGGTAGCTGATGCTGTTGGTCAATCGAGTGATGGTCTATATGATCTCGGAGCATCGATTGAAATCATCCACAATTTCACATTAGTACACGACGATATCATGGACAACGATTCTGTACGTCGTGGTCGTCCAGCAGTTCACGTAGCCTTTGATCATCCAACTGCAATCAATGCAGGAGATGCAATGTTGGCAGTAGCCTTTGAGGTCCTAGCAGAATCTCCAGATTTCGATGATGAACATTTCCGTGATTTAGTTAGAATCATCGGTAGTATGGTGCGTCGTGTTAGTGAAGGCCAGCAGCAAGACATGTCTTTCGAAGATCGTGAGCACGTCAGTGAGGAAGAATACATTCACATGATTAGTGGAAAAACAGCTGCCATGTTCACCACTTGTGCTCGTACAGGAGCCCTGCTCTCAGGTGCAAATCAGGAAACAATCGATATCATGGCCGAATGGGGTGAAAACGTTGGGCTTTGTTTCCAATTGATGGATGATCTCATCGATGCAACGGGTGATAGTGAAACACTAGGGAAACCCGCATGTAGCGACATTATTGAGGGTAAACAGACCCTTATTGCAATACACGCTTTGAAGCAGAACTCAGATACACTGTCTAACTTCAACGAAGTCTTCGGCTCAGGAATCGAAGAAACTGACCGTGAAGTTTTGGATACTGTTGTATCTGAGTTAAATCGATCGGGTTCGATACAATATGCCCACGATAAGGCGATGGGATATCATGCTGCTGCCCATGAATGCCTAAACCAATTGCCTGATTCGCCAGGAATGCAGGTTTTGAGAGACTTAACCGACTTCCAGATGGTTCGTATTTCTTGATTAATCTGAGTAATACGACTCGCCAGGTATTTCGGGCTTCATTCCCTTTCGTGTGCGGATATCGCCAACGACCTTTTCCAATAGCATTCGAGGCAATT
>CALCEF010000030.1 GCA_937901365.1 uncultured euryarchaeote
GTCCAGCTGCCTTCAACGCGGAGCCACCAGTTGTCGTGACATCTTCTAGAATCACAACGCGATCTCCGGCCTGAATCGTGCTGCCTTCGAGACCGGGGGGGTTGCCTGTCTTTCGGCCTCCACGACCCTTCGGCTCCTTGCGCATGATGAATCCGCGTAATGTACTACCCACACCCGCCTTGGCGATGGCGATTCCAGTGAGAGGTACCGCTCCCAACTCCAGTCCACCAACCACATCGACACCACCTTCGATTCCGTCGATTGTGTGATGAATGAGAACGCCGAGGAGATGTGCGGATTCAGGATCGCACATCACCGGCTTGGTATCGAAGAAATGGCGACTGGTTCGACCTGAGGCGAGGGTGAATTCCTCGGTGTCGGCGCGCAGATAGGCCAATTCGCGAACTTTCTCGATGAGTCTTGCTCGGGCATCCTCAACTCCAGTACTCTCACCCATGCTTCTCCCCGATACGCGTCGTTGCCGGCCTTCCATGAACCTTCGCCGAGTAGGGCTGCACTTCCTAAGGAAGTGTTTTGCTTTGCACCCAATGCTTTAGGGCGGTCGACAACCCTTGAGCGATGTTCGCACGGAGGGGTGACATGTCAGAGGGTGGAGGGAGTCGAACTGTTGCACCCCTTGACATCGAGCGGCTCGAGCAGGAAATGGGGAACTACCAGGCGATTCTTGATGAGAAATGCGAAGAGATTTACCAACTCGCTGGCAAAGCTCGTTCAAAGGGTCTTGATCTCAAGGATGAAGTTGAAATCCCGCGAGCAATCGACCTTGCAGATCGGGTGGAAAAACTATTGGAAGAATATCTCAAACCTTCTCCAAACGATAAGCCAATACCCATTCAAAATGATATTCGAAAAATGCTGGCGAAAAAGGAACGTGAAGATGCATCCATCGACATGGCAGTTCATGTCGCCCTACAGATGCACGATGCCACAGCAGATGTCGAGAAAAGTGTAGACACCGGTTTGCGAGTGGGTCTTGCGGTCTTGACCGAAGGGGTTCTTGTCGCACCACTTGAAGGAATTGGCAAGGTTCGAGTTCTCAACAATCTGGATGGAACTCGTTTCGTATCCATCGACTTCTGTGGTCCAATTCGTGCTGCGGGTGGAACCGCTCAGGCGCTAGCCGTGTTGATTGCTGACATGATTCGGCGTGCACTCAAACTGGACAAGTATGAGCCTACTGAACCCGAAATCGAGCGTGTGAAGGAAGAATTTGGTCTCTACCGTGGAGGGTTGCAATACAAGCCCCCACCAGAAGAAATCGAGATGATTGTCAGAGCCTGTCCAATCATGGTCAATGGGGAAGAAACCGAAGATATC
>CALCEF010000031.1 GCA_937901365.1 uncultured euryarchaeote
AGGTCAGGGCCAAGGTCAAGGCCAAGGTCAGGGCCAAGGTCAGGGCCAAGGTCAGGGCCAAGGTCAGGGCCAAGGTCAAGGCCAAGGTCAGGGCCAGCAAGGTCAGCAAGGCCAGCAAGGTCAGCAAGGCCAGCAAGGCCAGCAAGGTCAGCAAGGCCAGCAGGGACAAGGCTCCCAGCAAGGTCAGCAGTCCGGCCAGCAAGGTCAGCAGGGCCAGCAAGGTCAGCAGGGCCAGCAAGGTCAGCAAGGCCAGCAAGGTCAGCAAGGCCAGCAAGGTCAGCAAGGCCAGCAGCAGGACAACGGTCAGGGTCAGCAGCAGCAAGGTGGTGAGCAAGGCGGTCAGCAAGATAGCGGACAGCAGCAAGATCAGAACGGTGAAAACCAGAACGGTCAGAACCAACAGCAGCAAGGACAGACCCAGAACGGCCAGCAAGGTCAGCAAGGTCAGCAATCCGACCAGCAGCAGGGACAACAACTTGACAACCAAGAGAACAACGGTGACAACGACAACGATGGCGACGGCATCCCCGATGACGTCGATACGGATGACGACAATGACGGAATTCCCGACTCATCTGAGCCTGGTAACCAGGACACAGATGGCGATGGAATCCCTAACCACGAAGATTCCGACATGGATGGCGATGGCATCGAGAACGATCAGGACTCAGACATCGACGGAGATGGAATCCCCAACGATCAGGACACTGACGATGACGGCGATGGTATCGCAGACGATCAGGACGTCGACCCGACGAACCCGAACGACACTGCAAACGATCACGACAACGATGGTATCAATGACAATGAGGATTCGGATGATGATGGCGACGGAATTGACGACCAAGAGGAAGTCAATGACGGCGACCCGAACACCGACATCTACGACCACGACAATGACGGCCTGAACGACATGTTCGACTTGGACATCGACAACGATGGCATCGACAACATGGACGACGTTTACGAAAACGGCTCGTCCGCAGCTCGTGACCACGACAATGACGGACTCGACGACGGAATCGACACAGATGACGACAACGACAACATCCTTGACGTAGATGAGCTAGACGGTGCCCACGGCCAATGGAGATACGACCACGACAACGACGGTCTCGAAGACGTCATCGACACAGATGACGACAACGACGGCCTGACCGACTGGTTTGAGTCCAACGATGGCAACGATGACACCGGTCAGTTCGATCACGACAATGACGGAATCGATGATGTTACCGACGACGATGACGACGGTGACGGTATCCTCGATGAACTCGAGCAGTGATTGACACGGTATATTCAGTCAAGCAGGACCCACAGTCGGATTGACTCGTGGTGACAGGCACCCCCGCGCCCGCTGGGCGCGGGGGGCCGCCAACTTCCTCCTCCACATCTTTTTCTTGGAATTGATACCCGTAGGGTATCGTGATACGGAAGTGCACGTTCTCGCCGAGTCGTTGATATATCGGTCGCGAGTGGCGGGGTGCTTACTTGGGTGATAACATGACAGAACTCGATAGATATCTAGGGAATATTGGCGTATGGAAGAAGACCAGTTGGTCACTAATGATGGTGGCCTTGATGGTTCTTTCAACCACACTAGCCACAATGGGAATTGGTGCAACAGATGATGATCAGCTTGACTGGTCGGATTCAGTAGAAAGAACCTCAATACAAACGGCTGATCAATATGACCAGCCATTCAGAGATCGTGAGAATTACGATACTCAACCCACTCCATGGAGCCACCCTGCTCTTATGGATTCACAATACTCAGACTTGGGAGTCATGTATGGGAAAGTGAATGATTTGAGTTTACTCGATTTGCGAGCTTCAGGATGGACCCTGCACCTTGAGGAGCGAATTGGCGATGATCACGACAACGACGGAATCGACGATCTCAATGATCTCGATGATGATAATGATGGAATTTATGACCTCATCGAGCGATTTGACGGTTGCTATGGAACCGGCCCACTCGACCACGACAATGATGGCATTAACGATGAAGATGATTGGGATGATGACAACGATGGTATTCTCGAAGGCCCCCTCGACATGTCACAAGGTGCTGATCCGCTCAATGTATCCACAGACCGTTATGTGATGCCCGGTACAATACACCCTTGGACTGGCGATACAATTCCAATCGGCTACCAAGTTGATCAGAATCCTTGGGACCACGACAACGATGGTGTACCTGACGAAGATTACGATGGTTCAGGTCCTGGCTCATACGATGAAGACGATGACAATGACGGCCGAATCGACCAATTCGTTTGGCCATGCGATTTTGATGGAGATGGCGCACAGGACTACCTCGATAACGATGACGACAATGACGGTGTCATCGACCGCCTAGATGCACACCCATACGATGCATCAAACACCACTCAGACAGGATACACATCCTACACTTGGACATTCCAAAACGGCGTTCGAAACTACGGCTCTTACAGCCATGGTGTCGATTTTGTAGCCCTAGAATCCCTATATCACCCAGGCAATGAAACATTCACTACGATTGTCGATGGCGATTTTGACGGAGATGGGATTCCCAATTTCTTGGACCCCGATGATGACAACGACGACACTCCAGATAGTGCAGATACGGATGATGACAACGATGGATTGCTTGACATGTCCGATCCGGATGATGACAACGACGGTATTCTCGACACCTGCACAAATCTCGATTACAACAACGATGGTTTGAATGATTTCACAGGAACCAACACGGCACCATACGAAATCCCTGGTGGGGATGGTAACTCGGATGGTATCATCGATTGCGAAATGGATTATGATCGAGATTTAGATGACGACCGATGGCGCGCCCTTGATCAGAATTACAATGGTGTATGGGATTGGCTCGATGCAGATCTAGGCGGTAGCCCAAATCCAGATAACCTACTCAACGAACCAGGTTGGAACGTATCGGACATTGAGAACGACATCGACAATGACAACGAAGCCAACGAAGTCGACCGATATCCTACGACACCCACATCGGTTGTCAACACTTGGAATTGCTTGACCGTTAACCCCGACCCGCGCTGTGACACACAACGAGCATCCTACGCTGGATTCAACGATTGGGATGGTGACGGCATAAACAACTGGGTCGATGTTGACGACGATGGTGACGGTATTCTCGATTGGCTAGATATTGATCCTGATTGTGATTTCGACAATGACAATGACATCCACCAAATCAATGGTAGCAAATATCGTGACGACGGACCGAACGAACTCGACTCCGATGTCGATGGAGACGGTCTTGAAAACAATGTAGATTGGGACGACGATAACGACGGAATCAATGATTTGTATGATCCTGATGACGGTAATTGTGGAATTGTAGATACGGACATCAACGACCAATTCTACCAAACCTACTACCCACTTGGTGATGGCGATGCAATCGATGGAAGCAACGATGCTACTGCATACACCGATGGATTGTCAGAACACTGGAACATGTCCTTCCTCGTCAACCCATTCACAGCCTCTCAGGGCGTTTTGCTTGATTACAACGGTTATGACCCATCGACCACACCAGACCCAACCAGTGGAAACGTACCAGAATTCTACTGGTACCTCCTCTCGCGTTGGTCACCATGGAACGGTGGTAACGATGTCGATATCGATGCAGATGGAGACAGCCTCCAGAATGGACTGGACGTAGATCAAGATGGCGACGGTATGCCAGATTGGTGGGATCAAGACGAAGGAAATGATGGCCAATTAGACATCAACGATCTCAAGATGGGTGGAACGTTCACCAACAGCAACGAATGTGGTTGGACACGTGACGAAGGTTACACGTGTGGATATGTGTATGCCGCATTGTATCGTCTACCTCTGGATGCCGGATTCAACAACGGTCAGCTGAGTGTACCGTTTTCGATTCGTCCTGATCCGAACTTCACCCAAGGTACGTTTACTCCACCATCCTCCTCGACATCGAACTATGGCTGCACCTCTACTTCGTGTTATCACATTCCGTTTAACGGGGCAACCGTATCCGCTTTCAATTACTCAGAGGTGGCACACAATCGTGACCTGTTCTTGACATGGATTGGTCTTAGTACAGGTTTGTGGAATTGGAATGCTGACATCAATGGAAATGATTTCCCCGATGAGAACCTTGCTGATTTGTACCCGGATGACACAGATCCTGACGATGATTGTGGAAACGTGGTCGTGGTCGATGGTCAAGGTAACCAATACGCACCAACGTGTCAGTTCAACGACACTGCAGATTTGGATGACGATATGGATGGGTTATACGATTTGTTCGATGTAGACGATGACAATGACGGGATTTGGGATTTCTTAGAAATAGATTCAGATAGCGATTGGGATGACGATGCCAATACAAACCCACCAGGGGCCTTCTTCACTGGATTCAATTGTGAAGACAACGATGATGATGGGACAGATTCTGACCCCGATAATGATGGCTGGTATCAGGCCGTTTGGGATCAAGGAATACAGGGCCAAGGTCTCTTGTTCCCAGAATTCTATGACGTTGACAACGACAACGACGGCATCCCTGACGGCGAAGATCCCGACGATGACAACGACGGCACTCTTGACGTAGATCAAGAACTCCAATGTTTCTGGGGCGAAGAACAGTCCCCATGGGACCATGACAACGATGGTGTCCTCAATTGGGCCGACGACGATTGGGATGGCGATGGTCGCACCAACGCACAAGAGGGTTCAGGCACGAACCCTCTCGTTGCTCCTTGGGACCATGACAATGACGGCCTACGCGACGATATCGATGATGATGACGATGCAGATGGTATGCACGACGAAGACGAAATCATGCTATGGCCAACACGATTCGCTCGAAATTCAACCAACCCGTGGGACCACGACGACTTCGGTAATGGAGAGGGGATGGCCAATCCAAGTGACCCATACACCGGACCAGACGTCGTAGATCTCGATGATGATAACGACTCTCGCGAAGATGGGAATTTCGACATCTTAGAAGAGGGCTTCAACAGCGACCCTTGTTACAATGGAAACCTGTCCAGTGATTGGGATCACGATAACGATTGTATCCCCGATGAAGATGACAAGTTGCCGACACGTGTTGAATTAGGTACATACGACGGTCAGAATTACACCGTTCCAGATACACTGTATCTCGATGCCCAATTCCCTGCGATTTTCACGGGCACGGTGTTTGCACTGAACACGTCAACAGGAACGTGGGATCCAGCAGGAAACCTACCCGTACAGGTTCACGTAGCTTGGGTTCAGAATGGTACATCTGCGATAGATACAATCGATGTCCTGTCAAATGAGTTCGGTTCGTTTAGCGTCGGCCAGTTCCTCTTCCCAGAGGATATCCACGTCGGTGACAACACGACCTATGAGATGTGGGCAGAAGTGACTGAGATGTTCATTCACGACGGTTCTGAATCAAACAAATATCCTGTTGCGGTTCACGCAAACTTGTCTCTAGACTACGTATCGTGGACATACTTCAGAAGTGATGAGCAGCCGTTGTGGCTTGACTTCAAGACCCACTACACCGTTGATTGGGAGCGTGGAATATTCGATCGTCGAATGGTGCACGCACCAGTTACGTTCTCGATTAGTGGTGGTCCATTCGGAAACCGGACAACACCAACGAACTACACTGGCTTCGGAATGGGCTTCCGTGCTGACGAAGGTGGCTGGGCCAGCCTCACCTACGTGCAGAGTTCAGGCGCAGTAGGTGACTGGAAACAGGTTCGCTGGAACTCCACATTTGACAACGGTCCGGGCATGCTCCCCGGAGGTTACGAAGAGATTGTTTGGAACAATTTCTCGTTGACTCATGATGTTGTTGGGAGTTATGCCTACACCAATACGAGTTTACCCGTCGGTGATTACGAAATTACCGGTCGCGTAGACCCCACTCTCGCCTCTGAATGGCCGTGGCCATACGTGTATGGTGACGAAACGGATCCATTCATGATTCGAAGTATGCACAGAATGTATGTCGAAGCGGAGTTGATTGTCGGTGGACACAACCCTGTCTACTATTACGATTCAACACAATTCACAGGTAGCAGTTACGGTTCATGGCGCGCATTGTTCAGCGCGCAAGGACTAGCCTCTGCAGGCATCAGTTACGAGGAGGCAAAACTCGGCAAGCCATACCCACAATTGTGGGATGGTAGTGCAGCATCACTGCTCGATGAGTCCGCCAAGTTGCGACCATTCCTACGTGTGAACTCAACGCACTGGTTCATCACAATGCAGAATGGAGGTGACTTCGATGCACCACCTTGTGGCCAAATCGATCCAAGTGACCCAAGCAGTGACCTTCGCTGTGAAATCGTGCCAGAGATGAATACCGGTGAAACATTCCGTGTAATTGGCAATGTGACCAACCGTACCGGCACACCATGGATTCAGGATCCGATGGCACTGCAGGTCGACCTCGACAGCAACGGCGTCTTCCAGGGAAGCCAAGAGACAGGTTATGCTCGCGTTCCGACAATGTATGGTGGAGAAGCAAGGTTCGATTACAATTGGACATGGTATAGTCAATACCAAGCAACCACATACGGTGTCCGTGTTGATTTCACGAACTCAGAGTTCTACTTCACTGGTAATTTGACGAACGTTCTCGCCGAAACGGGAGCTTACAACAACGTCTCCGTGATTGGAACAACCGACTTCCAATTGAATACCCTACCGCGTTTGTACCGGAACCAGAATACAACCGTAGAGGCGCGTTTGGTTGACAATGCACTACAACCAGTCAAGAACGCACCCGTCAATTGGACGTGGTCAGCAACTGGAGAAAGCAACTATTCCGAGACCGATTCGAATGGTATTTTCAGGATTGATCTGAACATTTCTTCGACGGATGAACTCGGTAATTTCTCGTTGCAGTTCTCGTTCCCCGGAAATCCACTGTTGCAAGGTTCTCTTGTAGACCAACCAATGTGGGTTGTTAGTCGGACCTATGTCGATTTGATTTCAACCACGCCGAATACTCGAAGCAGTGGTGAAGTTTGGCAATTCTCTGCCAAGGTGACAGATGACAACAGTACCCCTGTACTACGAGATCCGGGCGCAGCTCTGGACGGTAGTGGCGAAGAAGGAGGCATTGTCCAGGTCATCTTTGAAGGAACAGACTTTGACAACGTACAACATCGTCAGGTGATGTTTGAACTAGAGCCGAATGCAGGTGATATCTACGAGCAATTGTTGCTCGACGCACAGATTCTGCGCGAGGACCCATCGTCCTATTTGCCCGATGGATTCGGTCCGGTCAATGTCATCTTGAGATTCCAAGAGAATTTACCGCACGAAGGTTGTGAGCAGTTACAAGAATATCAATTGGCATTGCAAGGCGCATGGGACCCTTGTGTGACCGTGCAAGGTAGCGATCATTATCGCCGCGTGATGAATTACAATGTGGATGGATTCTCACTCATCGGTCGAACAACACTCGATGTCGATGACCAGATTGTCTACACGAGCGAGATTGATCCAATCACCGGACAGAGTATCGAGAAGCCAATGGTCATCACCGGACAATTGGTCGATGAACTTGGAAGCAACCTGACCAATCGTAACATTCGAGTCTCATACGAGATGCAGGGTGGCGTTCAGGGTGTTGTGTCCTGCCAGCCAGGAACAACCGATATGGACGGTTTCTTCGAAATCGTTTGTCCACTTGAGGACGTCATGGCGGGTCAAGCACGTGTCACAGTTGAGTACAACTCGTATGACAACAATGACCGCTACCGATACAAGAACGCCAGCGTCACACGCCTGTTCCCTGTGTTCAGCAACTCGACACTATTGGTGTCAGAAGTTGGACCGTTCAAGACAGACGTAGATCGATACGAGTACCCCAACGGTGACTCGTATCCAGTTCTCTACCTGAAGGAAAGTTACCACATCCACGCATTACTTGAGCAAAGCAACGGCAATCCGTTGGGTGGAAAGTGTCTGAACATCTACATCGATCCAGAGCAGAATACACGCCCGGTGGCTACAGCGGTTACAGGTGATGAATTCGGCACCGTCGAATGGTTCAGTGGTGACAAGGATCAGAATCCGAGTCGGAAGGGTATCGAGCCCAGTGGTAACAATCTCGAAGGCTTCCGCACATTGCGTGTTGCCTACGAACCTGACCTCGAAGTACCCGGCGGTTGCCGCAGCGAAACCAACGCTGTCGTCAACGGTTCACACATGGACGTCACAGTCCTTGTCCGAAGTCGCGTCGACATGGTCGTCAAGGTCCCATGGCACAATGCTGATGGATACCTTCCAGGCGATGAAGTTGAGGGCGCAGTGGCCATTTTGCGAGATCGCATCGACCTTGCTGTAGAGGATGAGTCAGTGACCTTCATCTTCCAGTATCTGAACAGTTCAGACATGTGGGTTACCGATGAAATCCGCTATGTGAGAACCGATGAACAGGGTGTCGCGAACTTCTCTTGGACATATCTTGGTTCTGAAGTCCCTGGTGCTCCCGATGGAGAATATGCCAAGGATGGAATGTGGCGAATCACTGCGATGTTCGAAGGCAGTGAATTGTTCAAGGAATACAGCGAGAATAGAAGTCGCACAATCCATGAAGGTGAGTTACCAGAAGCTCAAGCCAGCGCTTGGGACCTCAAGGTGATGCTACCGATCATCATCGCATTGTTGTTCGCTGCAATCATTGGAGCGGTCATGTACAAGCGATACAGCGAGCGACGCCGCGTCGAAATCCTACGTGGTATCCTCACGGACTCTCTGTTGGCACTGCAAGCACGCAACGAGTATATCCAGGTGATTTTCAATTGCTACAAGGATCTGGTTCGCTTCTTCCGCCAGCATGGCTTCATGAAGAAGGTCTACGAGACCACCCGTGAATTCGAGTGGGCTGTCCGCAGCGCGTTCTACATGGTGCCCGCGGAGCAGTTGGACGACTTCTTGGCCATCTTCGAAGAGGCACGATATTCCGATCACAACATCGGTATCGGACAGCGAGACCAGGCTGTGAGCACACTCAGTGCAATTACGCAGTCCATCTCAATGGCTCTCGGCGACTCAATGATTGCTCGCACTGCAGAGCACGATGCTGCACTGCACGGTAACTTGACCAAGGCCGGCGAATTCGTCGACGCTGAGGGCAATGTCCAGCAGGCCGGACTCGATGACGATCCGAATGCAAGCAACTTCAGTCTCTGAACTGAATGACACACGGGGTGTGTGAGTGCAGGGCGCCGTCCTTGCACTCGCACTCCGCCCCCAGAAGGGTGGAGCCATGGCACTGGCGGAGAGCATCACCTTGACACCTGAGAATGGTGTGATGGGTGATCATGGAACCAGTCAACGTCGCCAGGTGACTTTGCTGGATGAAGCCGCATGGCAAACCGCTTGTTCAGAGGTTGGAACTGAATTAGATTGGACCATTCGCCGTGCTAACATCCTCGTGCAGGGCCTTGAACTCCCTTCCTTGCTCAACCAACAAATTCGAGTCGGCACCGCTCTGGTCGAAGTGATTGGTGAGGTGACGCCGTGCCACTTCATGGATGCCGCTAAACCGGGCCTTGAAGCAGCATTGACGCCCGATTGGAGAGGCGGAGTATACGCACGAATTATCGAAGCAGGTCACGTGGAAATTGGTGGTAATATTTCCACTCAACTATCACAATAATCGCCTTTCGCATCGAGGAGAATCATTGCGAGATCGACCTGCTTGCAGGTTTCAAGAATTTCATCGTGCATTTGGTCACTGAACTCATCGAGTTCCTCCAATGAACTTGCATTTGGATCTCGCATAGAGTCGAACAGGTGGTTCAATACGCATGAGACGCCGTATGCCTGTCCGGAACGGAACGCATGGTCTACACCACCCGCACCAGGGTCTTCTGCTCGCAACTCCATCATGACCTGTTGTGCATAGGCTGCGAGAGCCCCATAGACAGATTCCATTGCGACGCCAACAGCAGGGTTACGGTTTAGCGACGATTGGGTCGCAGCGAGAGCCGCATCGATGCATTCTCTGAACTTTGCAAAGGCTGCAATCGTGTCATTTCCTTCTAGTTTCATCGCTTCATTCATCAAGACCTTCCAATCATCAGACATCGCAATCAAACACCGGGGTATGCCGCCGGAACATAGCATTTGGCCGATTCACAGCCCCCTAAAGGGGGCTTGTGAGCACCCGTTGGGTTCATAACAGGAGGGCCGGTCGCGCGGATACCCACGTCGAGGGAGTCATATGGCAAGGAACAACAGAAAGACCAACCCAGGCCTCATCACCTTAATTGGTGATCTCAAGGCCCAAACACGGTCGAATGGTGCTCCGCTGTGGCGAGACGTTGCGCTACGGCTCGAAAAGAGTCGCAGCAATTGGGCTGAACCGAACCTGAGCCGCCTGAGCCGCTATGCATCGGAAGAGAAGTTGATTCTCGTTCCTGGCAAGTTGCTTGGCAGTGGTGAACTTTCGAGTAAGCACACCGTCGCCGCATACAGTGTTAGCACCTCGGCTAAAGCGAAGATCGAGGCAGCAGGCGGCGAAGTCGTCAGTATCCACGATTTGATGAAAAAGAATCCAACAGGCAAGGGGGTGTTCATCCTTGGCTGAAGCGACAACATACGTTTACAATGCGGAGGACAAGATCCTCGGTCGATTGGCTAGCGTTGTCGCAAAGCAATTGATTTCTGCGAAGAAGGCTGGTGAAGACACACGTGTCATCATCGTCAATGCAGAGAAGGCGATTGTCAGCGGTAAGAGAACGAGTGTAATGTCCGATTACCGGGCAAAGTATGAGTTGAACCACGCCCGTAAGGGTCCGTTCTTCCCACGTATGCCAGACCAGATTCTAAAGCGCACCGTTCGCGGTATGCTGCCCTATCAGAAGAACAGCAGTGGTCGCAATGCCCTTCGGGCACTGCGAGTCGAAATCGGGACACCATCGGATCTTTCCGGTGACCTACCCGATGGCTGTGAATGGGGAGATTCAACAAAGATTGAGCGTCCACTTCCTGAGCGATTCGTTCGCTTGGGCGAGATTAGCAAAGAGTTGGGCGTTACAGTACGATGGGAGGCTGAATGAGCATGGCGAAGAAGGATAAGAAACCCAAGGTGGTAAACACATCTGGAAAGCGCAAGACAGCGATTGCTCGAGCCACCGTCAAGGCCGGCAAGGGTCGCGTTCGCGTGAACTCCGAGCCGATTGAAATTCTTCAACCTGAAATGGCACGAAACAAGGCCATGGAACCTCTGGTAATTGCTGGTGCAATGAACCGACTTGCAGGTGTTGACATCAACGTCAACACCACAGGCGGTGGCCAGATGGGTCAGGTTGATGCGATTCGCACTGCGATTGCACGTGGACTCGTCCACTACAATGACGGTGCAGAAGGAATCGATGAGGAACTTAGAGATGAGTTCCTCCGATTTGACCGAAGCTTGCTAGTGAACGATCCGCGCCGCAAAGAACCCAAACACCAGATGGGTCGTGGCGCGCGTGCCAAGTGGCAGAAGTCTTACCGTTGAGGTGATATGAATGATAATTCCAGTACGATGCTTTTCTTGTGGACATGTAATTGGACATCTTTGGGAACGCTATTCCAATGGTGTCGCAGAAGGACGAGACGCCGGTGAAATGCTAGACGAAGTAGGTCTAGAGCGATATTGCTGCCGTCGGATGTTCGTCTCGCACGTCGAATTGATCGATGCAGTTGCGCCGTTCAGCGTCACTCGAAAGCAGGAGTAAAACCGAATCATCTGTGAAAACAGATGTCCCGGGCCCGTAGGTTAGCTTGGCCTATACTTGACGGCTGGGGGCCGTCAGACTCCGGTTCAAATCCGGACGGGCCCACCTCGGTGGGTCACTGACGGTTGACGGGAGGGTTCAAACCCCATCCTGAACACCAACGATTCCATGCGACAGCAATGTTTCAGCCTTCTCATCCTTGCAAGCCTTCTCCTTGCGCCCCTGCTAATCGCAGCGCCGGAGGCGCTGCGCGCACCCGCACACGAGGGAGTTGTCTACACTTCGGACCAATCTTGGTCAGGCAATATGACACTGGATGATGATGTCACAATTGCAAGTGGGGCAACCTTGACGATTGAGGCTGGAACGCAACTCAATGTTACCGAGGATATCACAATCACCATCGACGGAGATTTGGATGTCCAGGGTACAGCCACTGACCCCGTTACAATCTGGGGTTCATGGGTGGCTGATACATCCATCCAGGCTCGCTGGCAAGGATTCCTGCTGAATTCAGGATCATCAGCCGATGTTGCTCATGCAGAAATTTCAGATTCACGCGGTGGCTTTGACGTTGAATCTGGTAGCAGCCTATCGATTGAATCGACCACCCTCATCGACACCATCATTGGAGTCTGGGGTAAAGG
>CALCEF010000032.1 GCA_937901365.1 uncultured euryarchaeote
GATATTTTCTGCATCCTTGGTCCGTTGGTTGAATTGTTCAATAAACACACTCAAATCAACATCCCAGGGATCTAAACTCGCATCATTGAACATTTGGAAAACCAGTGCTACCGAACGATCGAATGGGTCAATGAGGCTCTGATGTTCGGCACTTTCCAAATCGGCGATTTCAACCAACCGATCGATGTAGCGATGCTTGTCTAGATTCGTATCATCCTGTTCGCCAAGCAACTGCTTGACGATTGTTGCCTGCATATCACGGGTCTCAAGCAGAGACATCTAAATCACTCCTGTTCCTCAACTTCAGGGGCGTGTTCCACATCCTCAGAAACCTCCGATTCAGCCTCTTCTTCGGCCTTTTTGGCTTCAACGGCCCTTTCCCATTCTAGCTTTTCATCCATGTCTTCTTTGTCGTCAGCAGCACGATCGGCGAGGGAACTAATCGAGATATCAGGACCTTCGGCTTCAACGATTTCAGGCCCTTCTTCAGTCGCTTCTGGTTCCACCTCAGCCTCATCATCCTCATTTTCGGCATCGAGTAGAGAACCGCCAAGACTTGCAGGTGCTGGCAATTCTTCGGGTACAGATTCCATCTGTGATGGATCTGGTAGATTCTTGGTTAGTTCTGCTTTCTTCTCAAGGGTTGCTGTTGCTGCATCAAGTTCTGCCTGGGCGGCTTCACCAAGTTCGATGGCTTGCTCTCGATCAAAGTCTGTAATACGGCGACTGCAGCCGTCACCGGCGTGAGTAATGCCGATGTGATGGTCTGCAAGTTGGAGACTGACCTTTCGGAGTGTGACCATGATGAACTGGGCGCGCTGACTGCGGAGGCGACACAATCGTGCGATATGTTCAGCGTTGTATGCATCCAAGTTCTGATCAACTTCATCGAAGTAGTAGAATGGGCTGGGTTCGTAATCTTGGATGGCGAAAATCAGTGCCAATGCAGCCATCGATTTCTCTCCACCTGAAAGGAGGCTTAGTTTGCTCTTGCTCGATTTACCCCTAGGCTGGCACCACATCTCCAGGCCACCTGTGAAGGGGTCCTTTGGATTCTCAAGGCGCAACTCTGCATTGCCGCCATCTGACAATCTACTGTAAACCCGCTTGAAATTTTCAGAGACGATTTCCAAAACTGTGGTCAGTCTGGACTTTCGCTCTCCTTCCAATTTTTCAGTGAGTTCGATGAGGTCTGTCCGGCGCTTTCGTAACACGCTGGAATCGTCTGTAATTCTGACAAGGCGTTCCTCAGCCTCATCATATTGTTCGATGGCCTTCATATTGACATCGCCAAGATTACCAATTCGGCGCTCGATATTGCGAACACTTGATTCGGCATCGCCTACACTTGGTAAGTCGATATCTTCGGATAGTGGTTGTACGTTCTGAGACGACATTTCTTGTGTGAGTTCTTCCAGCAATCGGCGCTTGTTATCGATCTCCTGTGAGAGTTCATTACATCGATTTCGAAGGGATTCTCGTTTGCCGCTGTTTTGTTCAAGCGACGCTTTGATTCCAGCGCGATCTTCGCGGAGTGACTTGGAGCGTTCGTTGAGTTCGCGGTGCTCTTCGGCAACCTGCTCGTGAGCCTCTGAAACAGTTGTCAATTCGGTATTCAGTGTCTCGATTTCCGCATTGAGTTCCTCGATTCGAGAACGAGCCTTTTCGATGGCTGTTGTCTGCTCTGAAATTCGGCGTTCAATGTCTTTGACATTGTGCTCTAATAGTTCGGTATTCGCGTTACCTGTTGCGAGTTTAGATTCGGCATCGATCTTTGCTTGCATCGCGGCAACACGTAATTCATCGCTGGCTCTGAGGCGCTCTGAAAGGTGCTCTGGAGATGATGAAAGGAGGTTGTCAGAAGCTGTTTGGCGTGCAGCGACCGCATTGTCATATGCTTCGGTTGCTGCATCGGCACGACTCTGTGACTTTTGGTGCAGGTTCTTGGCTTCAACCAATTGAGCATTGCAAACCTTAACCTTGTCTTCGGCTGATTCAAAGGCCGTATTTGCTCTCTTCATATCTTCCTGCCAAGCGCGTAGTTTCAGACTGGAATCATCACTTCCCAGACTATTGATTCGCTCACGTAGGCGATGTTGATTTTGTCGTGCCTCAGCAAGTGCTGCATTCACGGTGTCTGAAAGAAGTTCGAGACGGCTGAGTTCAGTTTCTGCCTGCTGTACCGCATTCATTCCAGCGATATTGCCTCCGAACTTGGGGCGTCGTCCTCGGACCGCTCCTCCGACCATGGCTCCACTGGCCTCGGTAACGCTGCCGTCAAGAGTGACCATGCGAACACCTCCCATGTGACGACGTGCAGTACCCATGTCTCGAACAATCAAGGTGTCACGAACTGAGTGTTTGACTGCAGCTTCAATGGACTCATCGTATTCCAGAAGGTCGAATGCAAATCCGATTACGCCATCCTGACGTGCTGTCATGACCGCCTTACCACCCGGTCGTCGAACGGTGAGTTTGTTCAGAGGTAAGAATGTAGCACGACCAGCTTTGTTGTCGCGTAGCCACTTGATACAAGTTGCAGCGGTTTGATCATCTCGAACGATGATGCTGTTCATCCCACCGCCGAGAGCATAACCGAGCGCCTCTTCGTGATCCATATCTTTCGGTTCACACAATTGACCTAGTGGCCCTAGAATTCCAGTCACTTCGCCCGAATCTTTGAGTGACATAATCGCTGATACGGCCTGAACAAGACCGGCCCTAGAGCCGGATTTGTTTTCCATTTCACCTTGGGCACGGGCGAGTGAGCGTTCTGCTTCCCTGACTTGTCTTTCGATATCGTCTGTCTGGTCCATCAGGGTTCTTTCTTCACGCTGTAATCGTGTGAGTTCTTCAGCAAGTTTCCCCCGATCTTGATCGCCGTTGGCGATTTGGATATCTTCACCAGCCAATTGTAGGTCATCTCGTGTCAAGCGAGCATCCGCAAGTGCTTCTTCAAGTTCAGCGAGACGCTCTTCTGTCATCGTCACTTGGTTAAGTGCACGATCTGCCTCAAGAGATGTGTTGACACGAGTTTCATCGGCCTTGGTAACGGCTTCAGTAGCCTTTCCAAAGGCACGGTTCAGGTCGTGAGTGGCACGATCTCCTCCAGAAATCGCATCTCGAGCTGCTTTTTCTTCAGCGGCTGCTGATTCCATGTCTGCATCGGCCCTGACCAGTGCTTCCTGGGCCTCTGTCAGGTCCTCCAGATGTTTCTCGAGTGCCCCTTGAGCACTGGATTGTTCTTTGGAGAGTACTTCAATTTCTTCTTCTGCTTCTTCGATTGTAGTCTCTGAATCTGAGATGCGGTCCTTTCGTGTCTCCACATCAACTTGCAGTTTGCGAAGACGCTCGCCGAGCGCTTTACCGTCATCGCCAAGAACTGAGTCTAATTGTCGCTCGATTTCAGCAATCTCACTATCCAAATCGAGTAGTTCCGAACCCGTGTCCTGAATTGATGTGGATAATTCTTCGATTCGAGCAAGGTAGCCTGTTCGCTCATCTGCAATCATCTGAATCTCATTTAGTCGTGAACGGTGGCGAGCATGGATTGCGGTTACTCGAGCGTTATCTAGGGCTTCTGCAAGGCTGCGATATTTCATCGCCTGTTCGCGCTCCTTGCTCAGAGTTTTGAGGCGCTCTTTGAGTTCATCTTCAAGTAATGAAATGCGTTCAAGATATTCTTCGGCTTTCTTTCGTTGCCGATCCGCTCGCTTGATTTCATCATCATAGGCTGTCACTCCGGCAACATCGTCCAAAACTTTCCTGCGGTCGCGACTGGTCATGGTTGCTAGATGTGTGACGTCGCCTTGCAGAACGATGTTGTAACCATCCCCTCTGGCCCCAGCTTCGGTGAGGATTCTGCGGAACTCGGTGCTGGTCGAACTGCGTTCGTTGAGATAGTAAGATGTCACAGAGTCGTTTTTCCGATTGAGTTTGACGGTGCGGGTGAAACGGACTTCATCAGCATCCACGCGGAGGCGGCGTTGCCCGGATGAATCAGG
>CALCEF010000033.1 GCA_937901365.1 uncultured euryarchaeote
CACTATTGGATGCTGAAGGAAATGCATCAGGTGGTGTAATCCACTTGTTCATCGACGACAATGGTGTTGGTGGAACATGGTCCGTTCTTTCCGATGGTCCAACAGGCGCTTATTCGTTGACTTACACCTTGCCTCAAGGCATCACAGCTGGTGCGCACACCCTCGAAGTTCGCTTCCTCGGCGGATATCTTTGGGTCGACCCCGTCGGTGCAGGCGACTCAGTCAATCCGGAGTTTTACCTGCCCGCGAATGCACTTGCAGCATTCAACGCCACTCAGCCCACACAGATTAGTATCGTATCCGGCGGAGGCCCAATCGATCGTGAGGAACTGATTTCTGTTAGTGGAATCTTGTTGGATTCGGTAGACCGTCCAGTTGCCAATATGACGATTGGAATCTACCTCGACAATGTGTTCCTAACCAATGTGACGTCCAATGTTGATGGGACATTCGATGTGTTCTATCCTGTCCCATCCGATATGACACTTGGACCTGTTACGATGGATGTCCAATTTACAGGTGCTGAATTCTATCTTGGTTCAAGCGCAACCGTTGATTGGCAAGTATACAGTCCGGTCAATATCGATATCGCACCGACGGATGCTGTGGCCATTGGTGACCAAGTCACCATCTCAGGAACCGTTCGTGACAACCTCCCTGCTGGCTGGATCGCCGGTCATAATGTAGACATCCGAGTTGGTGGAATGCTAATTGGAAATGCATCCACCGATTCAAACGGCGTTTGGTCACTGAACTGGACCATCCCTTCATCGATGGCATTGGGCAACCACACCATCGATGTCTTCGCGCCCGCTCAAGGTTGGTACAGAAGCGGTGAGGCCAACAGCAGTCTCTGGGTGGCACATCATTCAGCCATATCGTTGAGTGCAGAAAATGGTGGTGACGCAACACGCGGATTCGACTGGACCCTCAATGGACGACTATACGATAGCGATGTTGTTGGTTTGCCAGGAATCTCTGATGCAACCATCCAAATTGCATTGGATGGGGCGTCATTTACAACCCTCACTACCGATGAAAATGGAAACTTCTCAGTAACCATCCCTGTCGACATGTCGAGCAATCGTGGTGATCACATCGTCACTGCACTTTACGCAGGTGCTCCCTCATGGTTGGGAAGTGAGACCAATGAAACAGTCACCACATGGGCGGATGTGAACCTTCAGATTACCTTCGTGTCAGATAACTCAATCCGAAGCGATCCGACCCACCCTGTTCGAATCGAAGGCCGGGTTGATGAAGTCGGTGGCAGCGGAAATTCACTGACCAACATGTCATTATTGTTGGTGTCTGGAAACATTTCATTCCCAACATCAAATATTCTATGGGACAACCAAACGGGTGGATTCATCATTGAATTCACAGCCGATCGATATGTCACTCCAGGCGATTTAACCCTTGTTTTAACCAGTGAACGTGATGAGATAGACCACTTCAACGCCGGCAATACGAGCGCCGAATTGTTCTTGCGCGTACGCGCGACATTTGACATTGAGTATGATATTGTAGAATGGGGTGGACACACCATTAACGGCAGTGTTGAGGTTCGAGATTATTACTCCAGTCAGATCATCCCTGGAATCGCCATAGAGGCACATTTGAGGAACGATTCGCAAGTCGATCCGTTCGAAATGTATCTGGCAGGATTTACCAATGACGCAGGCGTATGGGAATTTGAGTTCTCAGTTCCAACCAGTCTACCACCACTATCAGACCAAGACCGGTGGGGTACATTGTACCTACAATTCAACAGTTCATCCGCTGAACTTTCAGATGAGAGTAAGCAAACCCTCGCGCGTGATTTGTACGCCTTGGAATACGAACCACAGAGTGAGACTTCAGAAAGTGTGTCATACTGGGTATACGGACTTGTAGCGACGATCATCGCAGCAGCCGGTGCAGCGGCGTGGATCCTCTACATCCGTCGCCGAGACACAGTCGATGAGTTGGCTGAGATCTTCTCTTACACCGCTGAGTTGTTGGCTGCTGGTGATGCGATTCGTGAGGCAATTTTCCACTGCTACGAGGAGCTTTGTGGCGTTCTGATGTCACATGGTCACCTGCGCCGTGACTTCGAAACCGTTCGAGAATTCGAGATGGCCATCCGAAAGGCAATGCCAACCATCAGTGACGAGGCTCTGACCGCGCTTGACAACATGTTTGAGATTGCGAGATACAGCCGTCATGAATTGGGTGATGAACACCGCAGCCAGGCGACTGCAGCGCTTCAGCGAGCCATCGCAGAAATTCAGAATGCGTCGCAGATGCCTGCTGCCGCAGCACCTCCACCCGTCTGAGATTAGTCACGGACGAAATCGAACACCAATTGGTCGCCGCGCCAACCGGCGCGAGCCAGTTCCATACCCGGTGGTAGTGCAAACGTTCGAGATAGGTTCTCACCATCGCGACCTTCTGCATTGAGTCGAAGCGTAGTCCCTGCTCCGCTTGAGTGAATCTCTAATTGCACACGATCTTGGATTGCACCTGAAAGTGGCAAGACCAATGCGTCACCTTCTCGAAATCCACCGAGATTACCGATGGCGATCTCTGCTGTTTGCATCGATTGAATTTCCGCGAAATGTGCATCGACACCTTCACCAGCCATTGAGAGTAAATTTGCATGGGCTGCTTGAGTTTCTGCAAGGTGCGGAAGATCTGACAAGAATGCATCGTGCAAATCCGAGGGGTCGGCTGAAAGTCCGGCTAGAATCGGTTCAGGTGTGACCTTTTCCTCATCTTCTGGGATTGAAACAAGTTCAACAGTCTCCCAGTCCATGGTATCCCTCCTATTCGTGGCATCATCGGGTGTCCTTGAACCCATCCATCTTCCTATTGCCCCTTTGCGGGTTCAGGATGCCGTTCGAAGAATTTCTGCACCCATCTCCCAGTTCGACTGGCTTCACTGACCTTAATCGTGGTCAGAGTAGGTGGTAAACAAGATCGGTATTGGCCACTCAATAGTCGATTGTCTAAGAGAAGAATGAATGCGCGGTCCTCAATTTTTCGAATGGCTCTCCCCATACCCTGAAGCACACTATTGACCGCTGGTTGTAATGCACCGTATTTCCACCCCTTCCCCTGTCCATGCTTCTTTTCGATGTATTCTCTAAGCGCATCTTGCGGTACTGATTTTGGTGCGACAGGAATGCCAACGCAGACAACAGCATCGAGGATATTCTGTGAATAATCCACTCCTTCTGAAAGCCTACCACCAAAGACACCAGCAATCAACACCTTCGTACCTCTATTCCGTGCATCATGCAATTGTTTGAGCGCACTTTCAACGCGCTTCTTAGTCCAATTTCGCGATTCGATTAGCAACATTCGCCCGGGCCAATCCGCCTCTTCCACAATCTCCTCAAGCATTCGGTATGACTGACAGAACACTGCCACATGCCCAGGGGTGTTTTGCAACAATGCGTGGATGTGCTGACGGATTTTCCTCGTGTTTTCAGGTCCGCGCTCGGTGTATTTGGATGTCACATCGGATGCGATGATCACGGGTCTGCGATCATCTAGGAATGGAGATGGATAGGATGCTGTTCCAATCGGTCGAATGGGGGGTAGGTCGAGGGATTCAGCATACATTTCAGGCGGCGTCAATGTACCGGACATCAAAATTCCACCTCGAACCGTATGGAATACATTCCCGCTAACGATTGCCGGGTCGAGTAGATGCGTAGTAATGCGACTTTCATCTGCACGAGAGGTCAACACAACACACATTGCTGGTGATTGCGCATACCTGTCTAGAATGGCCAATACCGATGCCAGACGATCTGTTGCCATTTCCTCTTCGTCATCATCGGGGTCTACTTGGACAAGGAAAAGTTGACCGATTAGGCCATTCAAGTCGATGGTTTCTCCCGAGATATCACCTGACAATTCTTGCCGCAACATCGAAAGGATTTGGTCCGCTTCCACACGCACTTCAATTTCAGCTGCAATGTCGCCTAAATCCCGATTCACCTCTTTTTGCTCACGAATCCAAGTCGAGAGTCGTCCCTTGAACCGCTTTAGCGCAGTTTCACAGGCGCGCGTTCGCTCAAAGAGTGCCTCATCCAAGGTCGAATTAAGCCCATTTTCCTTGAGAACATCACAGTATTCTTCCAATTCATAGATGGTGTCTCGGAGCAATTTGTCATTCAAGGTACGACTCAAACCCCTGCGAATCCGATCTGGTAAATTGTGGGCCTCATCGATGATTACAATCATATCTTCCATCGCCAATCCCATCGCTTCAAGGCTGGAATCACGTGTATCTTCATTGAACAAGTGATTGTAATCGCAAACAAGAATGTCAGCCTTCGATGCGGTTTCTCTGGCGATTTTCCAAGGGCATGTTGGTTGTGGACCTGCTTCTCCATGCCAATGTTTTGCATGTTCGACCAACTCATCGACATGTAACGGATAATCGAGGACCTTGAGGCGTAAACCAGGGGAGTCCTCAAGAAATGGTTTGCATTTTCTTGTGCCGCGTAATTCTCCGCAGATTTGCCTGAAACGGCCTCCGTGTTGCAAGGCCAAATCGTTGATACACATGCCGTTTTGACCGATCATGTCGACCAACGTTACCGGTTGTTCACCATCCGGCAATCGTTCGTTGATTCTTCGAACCGTATCGACGACGATACGATGCTGGGATTGTCGCCCAGTCATGAACAAAATCTGTGTACCTGGTATCGATCTTGCTACAGACAAAGCTGCTGCCAACGATGCTGCCGTTTTTCCGATTCCAGTAGGAGCATTTGCAATCATGAAACCGCCATCCGAAATGGCTGTGAATGCATCATTGGTCATGCTAACTTGCCCTTCACGAAGTTCCTCGTGTGCGAGGAATCGCACTCCAGAGTCCAATTCTTCCGGGGGCATGGAACTCGCCCTGCGACTCGGCCCCCCTTGAAGATTACACTTCGTAATCTCGAAACTGGCGTTCTACCTTGCCAATAGGGGGGTCCCCGCCCGAAGGCGGGGAGGGGGTGACGAGTGTACTATGCATCCGTCGAAGAAGGGGGTGCCCCCGATCGACGGGGGCGGGGGGTTTGTGAGCGGAAGAATCCTTTCATTGCCTCTCGGGCACGATAGCGGAGGTTGGAAAATCCAAGGGTGAGGACTGCTTCACCAGCGTCATCCATCAAGCCGGCTCCACGGCTGTGTGTTGTAGACTTCGCACGAGCTCTGAGCCCGGTGAAGCCAGGAGAAGTTGCGGAGGGGTTTTCACGCCCCCCCGCGTTGTGCATCCCATCATTGTACGTTGCCACGTCTCTCGCCCCTGGTTGGTGCATCTGCCTAAGCAGTGTGATCCTCATGTGGTTGCGTGTTGTCACGCGATGTTTCCAAGCGCTCTAGCAGAGCCTCGGTAATTCGGTCTGGCTGGGCCAGTTGTGAGATGTAAGCGTCTAGTGCCTTCTTGGCGACAGTGGCAGCATCATCACCGTGCATACGGTAGATTGCCTCAAGTCGCTCTCTGGTCACTGTACCGATTTCGAACTTGACCGTTCGAACATCGGCGTTTGAAGGTGTGGAATCGAGGAAATATTGGATGGCTGCTCGGATGACATCGGAACGGTTTCTGTTCCCATCGAATCCAACTCTTTGGTCGAGTAGCATCAGGTGCTCCTCGGGAATTCGTAGGCTTGTCATCTGGCTGGCGGGCATCTCCATCTCACCTCTCGGAACAAACCACCCTCAAAGACGGTAGGTAATAAGTGTAATGCATAATGAAATACAAATGAAATACAAAATGGGGGTGTTTCGATACACCTATTTTACAGAGCAGTACCACGTTT
>CALCEF010000034.1 GCA_937901365.1 uncultured euryarchaeote
GGACCCGGTCCAAGCCCAGGGCCATCCAGCAACAACGAGGATGGTGAAGAAATCACAGTCTCATGGAGAGTCGTTGGAGTTGAAGTGTCAGTGACTCCGGTTGTAGAAGTCAGCATCAGCTGATTACGTCTTTGCGACGATTTTGATGACATCGTTGTCTTTCAATTCGTGATCTGCTCCAATGACTCGACCGGTTCGACCATCGACGGCTCGAATGAACCCGTCTCCTAAGTCGGAATGGACTGCGTAAGCCAATTCCTTGGCGGTCGCTCCATGTTGTACCAACAAAGCATCCGGAAGTACTCGGCCATCCCCATCGGTCCAATGGCCTTCATCCTGAACAGGATAAGCCACAATGCGGTCTAATCGCTCACGAACGATGCGTGAAACCAATTCGACCAAACCGGTTCCTCCGAGGCGTTCTAATCGCTCTCCGAGAGCTTCTAGCCCTTTTCTCTGAGCCTCATTCAACCCGGATTCTCCCGCCTCTGTCAATGTGAAGTTCTGAGCACCTGGTGGATAATCGATGAAACCCGCTTTAGCTGCTCTGCGGAGTGCCAATTCACTATCTGCACTGGTCGGTAACAGAATGCCACCTTCAGAGGCAACCTTGGATGCTAGAGCGTCCCATGCTCCCGCCTCTGCTACATCGGCCTTGTTGGCTGCAACACAAAGCGGAAACACTGCCCTGCGTAGATGATGTGAAAGTGATTTGCGAACGGTGTCATCCCAATCCCAAGGTACACCGAGATTTGCATTGTCATCTTTGAATGCTGAAATTGCATTCATGACCATTGATTCTGTGCCACCAATTCCTGATAATTGGGCGGTGATAAAATCGACCAAACCGCGATCGCCTTCCGCTTGAACACGACGGACTCCTCTGGCCCATCCGGTGTCTAGGATGCCCTGTATCCACATGGCCAATTCATCCACAAGGAATGCATGTTCATCCATTGGGTTACAGGAACCCGGTCCCAATGGATTGCCTTCGATATCTGTTCCACCGGATGCGTCTACCACCTGAATGAGAGCATCACACTGAGCGAGATCATTGAGAAATTGATTTCCTCGACCCTTGCCATCATGTGCACCAGGTACCAAACCGGCAACATCTACCAATGTGACTGGAATGGTTCGGCAGTGCCCAATGCAGGCTCCAGTTCTTGGTTCACACAAACTTCCAGCACGTGGATCGTCAGGGGATGTCGGATCTAGACGGCCGTCTGCTTCCCGCTTTTCTCGCAGTGTTTTGCAGGGGCAACTGGCCTCTGCAGGAAGAAAGGTGACACCCACGTTGGGGTCGATAGTTGTGAACGGATAGTTTGCGATTTCAACCGCACTTTCGGTCAAGGCAGCGAAGGTGGTCGATTTGCCCACGTTGGGCTTGCCAACCAACCCAATACGCATGGTCACTCTTCCTCATCACAGGTGTCGCAAATGACATCGATTTCCGTATCGGTACCTGCGCCTGCTGCAAGGAGTTGGCGGATTGTGGTCGAACCAGGTGTTAGTGCGATTCGATTCGCTGATGGTGATGCCGGTTCTCCAGAACCGATTGGAGTTCCACTGAATGAACCTCGAATCATGTTGAGCATCATCAAAATGGCTGCAATGGTGACCGCATAGAATGCAATCGAGGCGAGCGTCTCGAGAGTACCGGTAGCACTCATGTCAATGAGGTCTGAATCAATGCTGTCATTGGCAGCAGCAGCAGCGTCGTAAGCCGATGACACCATGCTCGCACCCATACTGAACAGGAATGCAAGAACTGCGCCTCCAGAGACCATCCAAGTCGTCATGCGATTTGTCTCGTTGGAAATGAGAGCACGGCCTGATGCTTGAGGGAAGCAAGAGATGACACCACCCCAGGCGATCATTCCCATTCCACCCCAGAGGAATAGGGTGTTCATCGATGAAGATAGGTGCTGAATCTCTCCTGTTGATTGAGCATCTGCACCCACGAACAACTGTCCAATTGCACTACCGACGAGCATGAACATTCCGAGCATGATCGATGTGGTTGCAGAACTAGATGAGGCCTGACCCCAATTTGAACGAGCCGTTTGGAATACGTTTCCTGCTGTAGCAAGGATTGGAATCATACTGGCTGCATAGAAGATGGTTAACATGGCTGCTTCATTCACGGAGACGCCTGCTCCTTCAATGCCAATTGGACTCAGTGTCATGAATGTCATCAAAATGGTTACACCTGCCAAGGAACGGCTCCAAAGAGGTGTGCCCGCCTCATACGGCGTAACATACAGTGCCACTGCAAGAGCGCTGGCGAGCATAGGCAAAATCACCAGACTGTCGCTTAGTGCCTGATTTACGCCGAGAACGAAATCTACCACACACATGACCAACGGCATGCTGAGGCCGCCCACAATGAGCCACTGGCTCGGCATAATTGTTTGATTCGTGCGTCGCCCGATGGTGAGGAGATGATTGGCAAGAATCGCAACCATGACCAAAGTAGCGATTGTTGCTGCGGCTGTGCAAAGGTAATCGCCCCACTTCCCACTCATGTGGTCGCTTAGAAGGCCGAGGAGCAAACTCATCGAGAAAGCGTATGAGACCAGTGTTGCGTTAGTATCGCTGGCGAGGCCTGAACCTGAAAGGCGGCCATTGATGTGGAGACCTGCACCAATGAGAAGCATGAGTATGCCCCCAGTTGCTGCATTGTATGCTGCTGTTTGGACAGTTGCTGTAGATGGAGCATAACCGATGCTGGATAGGCTGGCAATCGCATCGGGCTCGTGAGCCATCCACATGCCAACAAATGTGAAAGAAGCACCAATACTGGTCCACAGCATACCGTGCATCATCCATGCAACTGTGCCTGAACCTTGACGGCCCTCAAAGAGATCAGCTCCAGGTCCCAATGCCTTTTCCATAAAGAAATCGGTCATGTCCCGAACGAGTTCTTGGAAAATGGGAATTCCTCGGTTTACAAGGGCCCATACCAACAGGAAAGCAGCCCATAGCGTAACGATATCTGCTAGTAACATGCATCACACCTCCTAATCCTCTAGGGCCTCCCCCATGACGGTTGCAACCATCATTCCAAATCCAATCATTATTCCAATCAAGAAGATCCAAATTCCACTATTGGCCAAACCACTGAACAGTGATATCACATCCCCAAGGGCTGGTATTTCCGAACCGGGGAACAAAACACCATGAAGAATAAGCAAAGCGATTGCAACGACGATACTGATGACCAACATGACTCTCGCCATGGGTGGTTCGTCGTCGCCAAGTGTGACATCAGGTAGATTCGATTCAACTGTCATTTCTGAACACTCACCAAGATTTGCCCTTTGGGCAACCCGGCCACCAGCAGGGCGCTCATAAGCGTTCGGCGGACCAATGGACCCCCGGAGGGGGTCCTTGGGTCAAGGGGAAAGGAGCGCTTCCACGGCATCGAGGCGACGGTCGAGGCCACTTCCCAACGGTATTGGAAGTGATGTATCGAGAGAGATTTCAGCCGCCCAACGACTCTCACATTCACATGCCAGCCCTTCGAATTCAAGGAGAGAGCCGGATACTGAATAACGCTCGATTGCAGCGGCGACTTCCTTGTCGCACTGCCCACAGTTGTGTGCCCCCCGAATCGAACCGGCCGCAGTAGGATGTACGATGAGTCGGGTTGATGCTTCATCGCCTTCAGGATGGATGTCTGAATGAACATCACGAATCATTTGAACCAACGACCACAACCAAGGCGGTCGGTATTCCCGATTTCGGAAAATACGATCAACGATTGTGCGCTTTTGGATGTTCATGGGATTGACACTGATTTCATCGCTGTCTTCAGCAATTTCTCGAATCCACTTTGTCGTATGTTGGAGAGCGTCTCCTTCCGACATGAATGGAGGTTTGAACAAGAGGTATGATTTGGCCCTCAAACCGTGTGACTGCAACGTCTTGACCGCCTTCTTCCAAGTCTTGATTCTGAACCCTTTGTTGCAGTGAAATTTCAGCACTTCATCATCATAGGCTTCAAGCCCGATTGCAACCGTACAACCCGGATGTTTCTCAGCAACCCAAGCGATCTTCTCTTCGTGACAAAGGTGTGCTTGGGCTTCCACGATCAGATGCTTGCCCATGGCTGCGGTTTCGGTAAGTACTGTTTCCTGCCAATCCACTGGATTCTCTTCATCTTCAAAGAAGGTGCCGGAAGTGTATACTTTGATCATGTCACAGCCTTCAAAATCGTTGAGTTGTTCTTTAGCTGCAAGCCATTGAGCGTGTAGATTGAGGCTGGTCACATCGTCTCGAACATCGTTGAAATATCCACAAAATGTGCATCCTGATTTCCACCACCATTGGCAACCACGTGTGCGGAGGATGACGGTCGCGGCGGTGCAGGGTGTGCCATCTGGCATGCGTTCGGGTGTTGTGTAAACCGTCGCCGGTTCGTCAGCATTCCATGATTCTCGGATGCGGATTGATTCGATGGCATTCTCGGGTGCTTTGACCAAATGATGTAGCTTGACCGCCTTGCCTGGTAGGGCAAGTAAACCGGCGGTAGTCTCCTCGGCCATGCCCCTACGGGGCATCATTCCCGTTTTCAATCCGTCGTCACTGTACCAAAACTTCAGATGTGCCAGAAATTTGGTCTCCGTGGTAGAAGATGTGGATCTCGACATTGGTGCCGGAGGATGAAACAATGTCGACGCCATTTTCAATCAGTGTCAGAAATTCATTGGTTTGCCAAAGGTTGTCGTCACTTCCATCTTGAGATATTAGGCAGTCTGAACCTGTTATGGTGCAGTCATACACGGAATCATCCACTTCTAATTTCATGGTAATAGAATCCCAATGAAGATCTTCATGGGCTTCAATCCATCGAATAGAAATCAGTACGTCATCGCTATCTTCTGTTGGCGTTGAAGATGTATCTGTAGCGCGATACATGCTCCTAGATGCCGGTTCATGGGATTCACTTGCAACCAAACGCTCCATACAACCGGCGAGCGCGATCGTAATCATCAGCAAGCAAATCAGAGCAGTTATCCTCTTTCTCATGGCGCCAATAGAATACTGAAGGGATATCAAACCTATCACAATTGTCCGGGTGTGCCGTTATAGGCTGAAAGGGCCTCGCGCAATACATGTCAGCGCTCATGGACAAATTGCCCTCGCCCTATGTGGATGGCTTGTCAGAAGACGAAAAGAAGTCATGGAAGGGTTGGTATTTCTTCGACTGGGCAAACCAAGCCTACGCTCTCACAGTGATGACTGTCATTGCACCTGCATTGATGGCTAGTCTGTACAACAAGGCCACTGGAACACAAACGGGTGACTCGTTCTATGCAACAGTTCTGACACTTTCGATGATTTTTGTTGTCATTACAGCGCCTGCACTTGGTGTCATTGCTGATCGAATGCCCATCAAGAAAAAGTTGCTCAAATGGTATACTGTAGCTGGTATTGCATTCACTGCGTTGATGGGTGCAGCACCGTACTTCGGTTCAGATGGGTACATTGTTCTCGCTGTGATGTTCACCATTGGTACCATCGGATTCACTGGTGGTAACGTCATCTATTACTCATTCATGCCCTATCTTGGGACCAGAGAAGATCAGGACAAAGTGTCAACCTGGGGCTACATGTATGGGTTCATGGGGGGTTCCATGCTACTCATCTTCCACCTCATCATTTTGTTGGGTGGGTTTTGGGATACAAACTTCACAATCGCAGTCGTCTTTGTGACCTCGGCATTGTGGTGGTGGGGATTCGGTGCATTGATGTTCAAATGGACACCTGAACCCGAAATCCATTCTGATATGGAATGGAAAG
>CALCEF010000035.1 GCA_937901365.1 uncultured euryarchaeote
ACATGAATGCCCGTTGCACCATTGGCAACCATGGCGTTCGTTGAGGCGCCCCAAGCCGTTCCTGCGATGTCTAGATGTGCCCACGGTATTTGTTCGCCGTCTCTCTCCTGTACGAATTGTTTGAGGAAACCTGCTGCAGTGCAAGCACCACCCCATCGACCCTTGCCCAGATTTTGAACATCGGCGACCTTGGAGCCAGTCATTTCCTTCTCAAAGGCGGGAAGAAGGGGCATTGGCCAAGCAATTTCATCCTCGGCATTTCCAGCAGCATGGATTCGATCAGACAAGCCTTCATCGTTTGACCACAGACCGCTGGCTTCGTGACCCAGAGCGACAACGCATGCACCTGTCAGTGTGGCCAAGTCGACAATGTATGATGGATTGAGTTCTGCGGACTTCCAAAGACCATCGGCGAGAACGTTGCGGCCTTCTGCATCGGTGTTGAGAACTTCAATCGTCTTGCCAGAATATGTGTCGATAATGTCACCAGGGCGATATGCGCCTGCGCTTGGCATGTTTTCAGCCATACAAGTAATCCCGTTTACACGACCCTTGTATCCACTCGCTTGAAGAGCGACGAAAAGGCCGAAGACGGTTGCAGATCCATGCATGTCGAACTTCATGTCCTCCATTCCGGCTGACGGCTTGATGGATATTCCACCTGTATCAAAGGTGATTCCTTTACCCACGATACAAGGCACCTGTTCGCTCTTCTGCGCATTTGGATTGAGGCGGAAGAAAACCATGCAGGGTTTGCGTTCGCTGCCCTTTCCGACAGCGATTACACCGTGCATTCCTTCCTTCTGCAGGCGATCATAATCCCATACTTCGACTTCGACATTTGACTTGCCTTTTGCCCATTCCATTGCGCGTCGTGCATACTCTTCGGGATACATCACGTTGGCGGGTTCATTGCCTAGTTCGCGTGCTACATGAACACCAGTGGCAATAGCAGAAGATTTGGTAACGGCTGCTGACAACGCTGATTGATGTCGTGCACTGGCTTGACAGGTTAAACTCCAATCGTCCTGAATATCATCGTCTTCTTTTTGCTGATATTTGTCAAATGAATAATCGCGTAGAATCATTCCTTCTGCAAATAGTGCCATCTTCGATGTTGCCCACCCTGTCGTAAATCGAACTGTCAGATTTGTCCCGTGATCTTTAGAGAGAGATGCGAGCGTCTTTGCCCCACCATCTCGGCATGCCTTGTCACTGGGATCTTGGCCCATACCAACCAGCATGACTTGGCAGCCGGCCGTCCACACGCTGAGCCGCTTTCCGGCTTTGCCGGTGAAACTATCACTCGCTAGAGCTTCATTCACAAGACTGCGTTGGGTTCTAGAAAGCCCAGCCAGGGCATTGTTTGGCGCTTTGTCTACCCCTTCAAATAAAGGTAGAATCAGTATATCTCCAACATTATCGAATTCGCTTACGGTTGCATCCATGTAATCACTGAACGCGCCGATTCACTCGCGATATACAAAGGATTGTGTTCAAGAATCCGCTTTTCAGCGCAATAAATTGTCCCAAATGGTCACAAATTAGTGATTAAATCTTCATTTTTCCGAATCCCAGCCAATCCGATTGCCAATATTGCCCAAATTGGGGATACAAATGGAAGCCAGCTCTTCTCTTCTCCATCAGAAATCTCGATCAACTCTTCTGGGATTGATTCGTTCACCCACATGCTCGCATCGATGACACGCTTCTGATAGAATAATTCGAAGTGACCGTCGTCTGTAAGACTCAGATTTGTCGTATCGAGATAAACGTGCGAACTGTTGGTAGCATTGACACTGAACAACTCCGATGTCCACACCACTTCTTCGTCATCGATGTATTGAACGGTAGCATTTGAGGTGGTTGCTCGCCCCAGATTGTCAACCTTCAACTCGATAGAATCTCCACTATACTCAAACGAAGTGACGGAAAGCCTAGCCCTCCAATACCAAGTGTTGGTGATCAGATATCGCATCACATCCATTTCTTCACCGAGTCGACTTGACAATGGTTCTGTTGTCCCCGGCAACCATTGCTCATCATCGGTTTCAAATGTGAATGTAGGGAATCCCATCACCCCATATCCATAATCTCGGCTGGTTCCACAATTAGGATATAATCCCTGATTGGCATTTTGAATCGGAATGTCTGAGATGTTTGCATGGACATCATCTCTGATGAAATGGAACAGTTCCCAATCAGAGGGTTGTTCTGGCCATTTCCCCCAAGGGTAGAGCATGATCCAAACCCCAGTATGCATTGTGACATACAGATCGGCATCGGGAACAACCGTGTTCATGTAAATCGAATTTGCATGAGTTTCCGATTCACTGAATGCTGCACTCCCTGGTTGAGTCGTCGGGCAGGTATTCCAGTAGTGGTCGTAGTTTCGATTCAAGTCAACTTGGTTGATGTTCCAGCGCGTGTCGATATCATTTCCATCTGCATTCAGCATGATGAGGATATGCAGTTCAGTTGTCTTGAGAACATCAATGGCTTCCTGATCTCCTGCTGCCCAACCTTCAATGTAAAATTCAGCTGTCAAGAATGCCAATTCAGTCCCCAGATGCTCATTCCCATGGTGTCCGCCATCGATGTAAACAATCTCTTTGGCCGTTCCATCCGGTTTGGTTTCAGCGCTCCAATCAGAAATCTGTAACATCCAGAGATTTCTTCCAAGTTCGGTTTGACCTACTACAAGGAGATTTACGATATCCGGATGATCATCCGCCCAAGCATTGACATCAATAGTGAGAGTTGCATAGGAATGATACCAATGTTCCTGGACTATGTCAGGTTGCTGCGCACTGGCTACCGGAGCCGCGGATGCGGCAAGGAGCATGACAAGGACAGCGAGGACGCGCATCGCACCGTAGGTGCGGCCCTGCTTTTTTGAGGGTATGCCTCATTCGTCGAGCAGGCAACTTAGGAGGATTGGAAGAACAATTGTCGCATCTGATTCGATGACAAACTTTGGTGTTTCAACGCCGAGTTTCTCCCAACTAATCTTCTCATTTGGAGGCGCACCGGAATATCCCCCATAGGACGGTCGAGATTCCGAGATTTGTGCAAACCATGACCACAGTGGCACGCTTTCACCGAGATCCTGTCGCAGCATCGGAACCACACAAATGGGGAAATCTCCTGCGATTCCGCCTCCAACTTGCAAGAATCCATTGCTGGGATTTTCACGGTACCATTCAGCGAGCTTGAGCATGTAGTGGGTGCCGCCAAGAATCGCATTCACATCGACTGAGCCATCGATGACTCTTGCAGCAAAGATGTTGCCAAGTGTCGAATCCTCCCAACCTGGAACAAATAGAGGCAAATTGCACTCAGCAGCGGCTAGAAGCCACGAATCATGTGGATCCGCATCCGCCTCGACTTTTTTGACCAGTTCATACAGGAATTCATGAGGTAACTTCCCGGATGATTCCTTCCACAAAGAAACCAATTGGGATTCGACTTTTCTAACCGCATTTTCTTCCGGTAAAGTCCTATTGGTAATTCGATTTTTCAATTGGGATTCTTCACTCGGAGAAAGGTCCCTCCAATTGGGAATGTCCCCATAGTGTGAAGCGGCGATTAGATGGAACAAATCCTCCTCCAAGTTGGCTCCCGTGCAACAAATCGCATGCACCTTGCCCTCACGGATTGCAGGTGCTAGGCTTCGACCGATTTCTGCCGTACTCATTGCACCCGCTAGCGTAACCATCAATCGCCCACCATCATCGATGAATTCGCGGAGCGATTCAGAGCAACGACGCAACTCACCGGCATTGAAATGGCGAAAGTGACGGTTGACGAAGTCTCGCATCTCAACCCTCCATTACGAATCGATCTATCTCATTTCGTTGAACCAATTTGATCGCTGGAATCGCATCCACCAATTGCTGATGGATATCATCTGCAATTCCTGCGGGATCAACACCACCACAGGTGAAGCAATCGAGAGCAAGGATTCCTTCTTCCTCGTAGCAGTGTGCACTGACGTGACTTTCGTCGATGAGTACCACCGCCGCAAACCCGAGGGGGCTTTGGATACCATCAAATTGCTCAACATGTGCATGAACTTCTCTTGCTGCAGAACGTGAAACTGCGGCCCGCAGGACACTGAGCATCCAATCTCCGTCTCCTTTGAAACCGCAATAGTCCAATGTGATGTGACGGCCTTTGGATTTCATGCTTCATCCTCCAGCCGACGTGCAAAGTGAGATGCTACAATCTTGGTGGCCAGCATTGCTGCGGTAAATTCAGTCACATGGTTACTTGAATCCGGTACGATTTCACAGACATCTGCTCCAATCCACTGTGCATTTGGTGCTGATGCAACGGTTTCAATCGTCTCAACTACTTGCCAATAAGCTAGGCCTCCTGGCACAGGAGTGCCTGTGGAGGGAACATAAGCAGAATCCAAACCATCGACGTCCAAGGTCAACCACACTGGACCTTCTATTTCGGATAGCCTGTTCAACCAATTCAACCATGTTGCTTCACCCCCACACGGATTCAGAACATCTCTAGCCAACCAAGAATCGACCCGAGAATCTTGGTCAGCAAATGTTGCCTCTTCACGAGCAAATGCTCGAATTCCTATTTGGAGGATTTTTCCCACACCCAAATCCAGCGAACGGCGAGCAGCACATGCATGACTGTTCGGATCGCCATCCAATTCGTCACGCAAATCTGCGTGGGCGTCGATTTGAACGATTGTCAAATCATTGAGGTCTACTCTGCGACCGATTGCTGTCATGATTGCTGGTAGCATTCCATGTTCGCCACCGAGAATAACAGGGAATGTGGAACTGAACTGAGATACATAATCTGTAATTCCTGACAATTGTGCATCCAAACTATCACCTTCACCATCCCATGGTTGTGCGGTGTGTATGGTGAACCCACAGGGGAGGTCTTCGGGTAGTAGCGGGTCATACAGCTCCACTTGAGCGGAGGCACCGATTGTTGCCTTCGGGCCTTCACATGTGCCCTGCCCATACGATGTGGTCAATTCGTAAGGGACTGAAAGTATGGAAACATCAGCAGCCCCATCACTCTCGGGCAATCCGAGAAAAGTCCCCTCTTCAAACTCGGTCACATCGACGACGCGTTGAATCAACCGTTTAATCGTGACGAAACAGCCCGATGTACGCCCCTACGGGGCGAAAACCGCCAACCGTTGAAATAGGTCCGCCTACTCCCATGTATCATCCGGCGATGTGACTATTCGCCACAGGGGGTTCAATTGATGGGGATGAGTTTGGCAACATTAACAGCAGCAATTCAGACCCACATCGACCCCGATATGGAAACGATTACCGCAGAGGGGATGGCCGAGCACGCCCTCGGATTCTTCGGATTTTATGACAGGATTATCGACAATGCACTTGAGCCTACAGATCGCAACCTGTTCTACATGTTCCAAGATTACGACCTTTTGACCACTGAATCTGAGGAGACGACCCTCTGGGATGGGCGCGAATGGCGTATCCACTACTGGAAGTTCAAACCAGAAGCGCTGAATGCACTCGAGAAGCCGAAGAAAGTAATCACCAATGATGACCCATATGCTGGTGTCTACGACGATGTACCAGATGGATTGTGGCGAACCCTCTCCGACGATGATTACGAAGAACCTCTATTCTGAGTGCGCACGCCGAGATTTGAACTCGGGTGGCATGGTTGGGAACCATACATCATAACCGCTAGATCACGTGCGCATCAGAAGCGGCGTGTTCGATATTGCCGTGTAACATCCTCACCAGGGAATTGGTCTTCAGATTCACGGTAAACCGTTTTCAGATT
>CALCEF010000036.1 GCA_937901365.1 uncultured euryarchaeote
CCAAGATTTCAGTTTACGGTATCCATTGGTTGACGGGCAGGGCAACTTCGGCAGTATTGACGGAGACCCTCCTGCGGCGATGCGATACACCGAAAGCCGACTCGACAGATTGTCAAAGCACATGCTGGAGGACATCAAGAAGGATACCGTAAATTTCCAACCGAATTTTGATGATTCAGAACAGGAACCCGAAGTCCTCCCAGCAAGATTGCCCAATTTACTTCTCAATGGGAGTGATGGGATTGCTGTAGGTATGGCCACAAAGATTCCACCTCACAATCTCACAGAAGTGGCTTCTGCAGTCCATCTTCATGTCGAGCGCATCATGGAAGAGGGTGAAGAAAATGGGGATCCAGAGAATCCACCAAACATCGATGTTAGCGAATATATGCAACACTTGACAGGACCAGATTTCCCAACAGGTGCAACCATTCATGGTATCGATGGTATCCGTGATATGTATGAAACCGGGCATGGTAGATTCCATGTTCGATCCCAGTGTGAAGTTCACGATGATAACGATGGGAAGCGGATTGTCGTTACCGAAATCCCTTACCAAGTGAAGAAGGCCGGCATGCTCGAAGGTATTGCTGAACTTGTCAGCAAAGAAACCGTCAAGGGAATCAGGGACATTCGTGATGAATCAAGTAAGGAAGGGATCCGTGTTGTCATTGAAATCAAGCAAAACGCAGACCCGCATGCTGTTCTCAACCAATTGTATCGCTCAAGTAGACTCCAAGAGTCATATTCTGCAAACATGATGGGTATTGTCAACCGTGAACCGGTTCAACTGACGCTGTCCATTATCTTGCACGCCTACGTTCGCCACCGCGAAGAAGTGATTCGAAGGCGTACACAATTTGATCTTGCAAAAGCAGAGGCACGGGCCCACGTCCTTGAAGGATTGGTCAAGGCCCAAGCTCGGATCGATGACGTGGTAGCAGCGGGTAAAGGAGCAGACAGTCGTGAACACTTTGAGAAAATATTGCGTGGCGAAGAGACGTTTGGAAAAATTGCGGCCTTTGACTTTACGGAACCCCAGGCCAAAGCAATTGCCGAACGACGACTCTACCAACTCTCAAAGATGGACACAAAGAAGGTCGATGATGAATTCAATGAACTCAAAGTTGCTATTGAAGAGTATAATGCAATCCTTGCGAGCAGGCACAGACAATTGCAAATTCTACTCGCAGAGTTGGAAGAAATGGTTGAAAAGCATGGTGATGAACGCCGAACTGAAATCAACCCAATGCCACTTTCAATGGATCGAGAAGACCTCGTTGAAGAACGTGCAATCGTCATCTCCCTCTCTGAAGACAATTACATCCGACATCTACCGGTTGAGGCATTCCGCTTGCAGAAGAGAGGAGGGAAGGGTCTCAAGGGTGTGACAACAAAGGATGAGGACTTCCCCAAGTCTATCCTCACATGTTTCAGTAAAGACCGATTGTTGATCTTCACAGACCAAGGTCGTGTTTATGGCCTCAAGGCATGGGAAACACCACAAGGTAGTCGCCATAGCAGGGGAAGTCATATTCGAAACCTAATCGAACGGATTCGCGAAGACGAGAAGGTCGTTACAATCCTCCCTATCTCCAAGGAATTACAAGAAAACCCAGAAGGACATTTCCTGATTTTCGCAACACACGAGGGAATTGTCAAACGCTCCAAACTTGCAGACTATACACGGATAAATCGCAATGGGAAATACGCACTGAAGTTCAAGACCGATACGGATACTTTGGTTGCTGTCCGATCTGCAACAGTCGAAGATCACATCGTCATGGTCTCAAAGAATGGACGTGCCTGCCGATTCAAACCGAGTGAAACGAAATTGAAGGAAGATGGCACCACCACATTCACTGTTAAGGTGCAAGGAAGAGTAACCGCAGGTGTCAGAGGTATGAGTCTCAAGGAAGGTGACGCTGTTGTAGGCATGATTGCGACCTCAAACGAGGACACACATGTGCTCACACTTTCGAAATTTGGTATGGCCAAGCGAAGTAAACTCGGAGACGGTGAAATGCATCAGGTCCTTGATGAAAATGGTAAACCGGTTATTGATTTGAGAACTGGTGAAGTCAAGCAAGAACGCGACGGGTACCGAAAGACCAACCGAGGAGC
>CALCEF010000037.1 GCA_937901365.1 uncultured euryarchaeote
TTGGTGTATATGCTCATCCTCATCGGGGATGAAATTGCCTTTGGAGATCTGGCGGCAGGTATTGGCATTCTATTCGCTGCAAGAGGACTGGGTACCGGGTTGGGACCCATCTTTGCGCGCTATGTGTTCAAAGATCGGAATGTCTGGCCATTTCTTCTGGGTTCATTGGTCAGCGTATGTGGGGTGGCCTACGTCATCATTGGATTCCTAGAATGGACACCATGGATTGCTGTAATCGTCGTCATCGGACATGCGGCGAGTGCGATTAACTGGGTTCTCTCAACCGTACTATTGCAAGAGCGCAGCGACGATGAATGGCGGGGACGACTGTTCAGTACTGATTTTTTGCTCATGACAACGGTAAATGGGTTCTCAACACTGGTGGCGAGTTTGATGCTGGAATACACCGACGTGACACTGCGGCAGGGAATTCAGCTCTTTGCTGTCCTTCAGGTTGCATCTGGAATTATCTGGGTCATGCTGATGTTGCCTCGTGAACGACGCTATTTGCAAGCGACTAGTTCATGAAGCGTCTTTGGTCGACCCGCTTCATGGTCGACCTCGTTGAGCAGGTGGATGAGCGGGGCATGGCCGTCTCTCCTACACTACCCGAAGGCTGCAAGAATTTGCTGATTGACATTGATGGAACCATTTGCGAAGATATTCCCAATGAGCAACCAGAACGCATGGCCACGGCCGAAGTTTTCGATGGTGTTGTTGAGCAGATCAACAAGTGGTACGATGAAGGGCACCTCATCTGCTTCTTCACCAGCCGCACCGAAGAACATCGTGCGGTCACGGAGCAGTGGCTGGGTGAACACGGATTCAAGTGGCACTCCTGCCTGTTTGGTAAGCCGCGCGGCGGCAACTACCACTGGATTGACAACCATATTGTGCGAGCGACTCGATTCAATTCCAAACTCACGGATTTCGTCAAGAAATACATGGAAGTCGAAGTGTTCGATGATGAATGAGTTTGAGCAAAACCCTTGATGTGAATTACCTTCGCAGGGCCATGGCAGATCAGGCGGATGCAGAGTCAGACAAGGGACCTGCGATTACCGCATTTGTGGTTGGCATAACCTTGTTCAGTATGGGTTTACCGCTTCTCATCATAGGATCCATATCCACGGGCGAGGATAATCTCGCAATGTTAATTCCGGGCGCGATTTTGACGGGTATTGGCGCATTCGTGACAGTTGTTGCCCTGGTAGTATCCTTTCACCGAGAAGACTCTGTACATCACCAAGAAGATGACGAGGCTCCAGATTGGGTCAAAAACAACCCTTCTGAACTCCGAGCCATTGCAGCATCTGCATTTGGTGGTTTTATTGTCACGGAGTTATTCCATTTCATGTGGTATGAAGGGACAAGTTGCGGTGTCTGGGGTAATGACTACTCTTGCATGGGATCTGTTTGGTTGACTCTAGCTTACGTTGCCATTCTCTCAACTGCGCTGGCCCCTGGAATTTGGGGAGGCGTCTCCATGTTTGCCAAGAACTTCACTTATGTCAATGATCAACAGAGAGGTGAAGTCGTATGGTTGGCGACCTTTGGTCTTCCCTTTGCTGCGATATGGGCCACCATATGGCTGTACTGTTTGCCGCACACATGGACGCTCTTGCCATGGGGCCCTTGGGGTGAAAATTGGTGGAAAATTTTCCCATTCATCTTCGGCCTGATTCCGATGGGAGGTTGGCCATTGTTCGCAACAATTGCGGGTATTGGTGGAAAATTCAAGCAATTTGCTGAGGACGAGAAACGGGCCCACGAATTTGAAGAGGATTTCAAGACCAAGTTGGCGAGTTCCTCCGATGAAACAATGAAATTTGGATTCTCAGAAGAGAAAATTCTGGATTCCCCTGATCTGCCTTTGACAAAAGAGAGTGGTGAGGATGCGACTTCTAGCAAGTATGTGTTCGTTCCAGAGGAGATGTCATGGAATGAGCACAACGAACGTGCCATTGCAATGGGAGGACACCTTGCGACGATTACCAGTGCTGAGGAGAACGAACAGGTCACCAATATTGCGGACGGGAAAGTTGTATGGATCGGCGGGATTAGAAAAGGTGGTGGCAACGGTCCTGGCGCTGAACACTGGCGCTGGTGTAATGACCATCCTTGGACTTACACAAACTGGCATCCAGGTGAGCCGAACAACTGGGGGGGTGGCGAAAATAGAGTACATCTCGGCTTGCAGGCCCCGGGGACGTGGAACGACGTTGGTGAGGGATGGCGCGGAGCCGCAGTCTACCAGATACCTGAGGCAGCCTCCACTGAATCCAATCCGCCGCAGTTCACATCGATTCTTGGCGATATGAATATCCACGAGAAATACAAGGAATAGAAAAGTAGATTTTAGCATTCAAGATATTCGAGAACCGATTCCCAATCTGGAAATTCTGTCGATCCAAAATGAATCCATTCCTGACCTTCGTGGATTCCGAATTCGGATGCCCCGTTCTTACTTCTATCATCAATCAGATAGGAGCCTCTGACCAATGATTTATTGTGTGCTAGAATCAATTTTTTCTTGGGTAAGCTAGGGAGATGTTGTTCAACCCAGATTCTTTTTTCAGACCATGATGATGTGTTGGCCCAAGGTGCAGTAGAGAGAAGGTAAACATCGAATTTCTGCATCAGGCGATGAATGGCTTCATCGGCTCCATCCATTGCTTTGAGTGTCGAAAAAATACCTTCAAAATCAGAATGATGCTTGCCTGTTTCGTTACACCACTGTCGACACTCATCTGAGATTGAAATATCAATTTCATCAAGGTTCTCCGGGAATTTCGCCAGTACACCATCAAGATCTACATAGACGATTGGAAGGCCCATGGAAGGTCTGACAAGCAAGAAGGGTATGAAGAAATTGGGTCTTGTTCTTCTGGTCTTGACTGCGATTGGAATCGTGATTATGTTCGTTCAGACAATGTAATTCTGAAACGCTTTACATCAGTTGCTCAAGTAGAATGAGTACCGCAAGTGGTGCTAGGCTCATAACAATATCACGCATGAGCAAAAACAGAGATGTCTTGGCGTGATGTTGAACTTCTT
>CALCEF010000038.1 GCA_937901365.1 uncultured euryarchaeote
GTGGGTGGACCAGTGGGCGGACCGGCAGGTGGTCCTGTTGGCGGCTCTGATGGTGTTGTAATCGCTGCTGTTGTAGTTGGTGCTGCAGGAGGGGCCGGGACTTGTTGTGATGCCAAGAGGCCACCTGCAAAGGCAGCTTGCATAGGATCGTCCGAGGTTGCTTCCGTTTCCAACACAGGATTGGTTGTTACATCCTCTTCCCCAAATCCTTCCAATGCCGTTCCAAAAGCAGCAGCCATGAGATCTTCTTCCGATCTGTTCACACTTGTCGCTGAATTACTCGAAGTGATGGTTTTTCGCTCAGGACGGGAAGCTGCAGCGATTCTCAAGTCGTTGGTAAATGGGCCCAATTCTATTGAACCGGGACCAGAATCAGTATTGTAGTTGATTTTGAATAACCACGCTCCAGTGTCTGATGGGACCCAAAATTTCAGCTCGTCCCCATCTCCAGATTCGATTCTTGTAGGTGAACCCAGAGGATGCGCATGCGTTCCATCCATGGCGCGAATATCCCCATTGATATCCCACAAATCACGATTTGAATCATTTGAAACATCGATTGTAACTTCAAGAATATCCTCATCATCATCATCGATTTCCTCGACAACAGCCCAAAGAGTTGCGGTCACACCGCTTGATGAGGCAGTTCTCTGCGCCATGAATAGACGACACGGAGCCGCTACTTGAATCCCGCTCTATTCAGCGCAGACTGTGTCGCTTCGCAGGTGGGAGTGAATTTGCGACAACAACGATGCTTGCACATGCGAGGTCTATACTCGATTGGTGAGTATGGCGCCTTCGAATATGACGCCCATCGATGAACAAGAAAAACAAGTTCAACAAAGGAATGAGATAACGCAATTTTGAGATTGATCGTTTTCCACAATCAAGTCTTTGCAATGGCTCCCCGTCCTCACGTACGACCGCCAACCCAAACCAGCGTTGTCCCAGTGAACGTCCCATGCTATGTACGGTGTATTTGTGATAGAGATAATTCGAACCAAGAATAAGAGCCCAGTTGACCAAAACAAAATACCACTCAGGCCCAATTAATGCACCGAGATTCCAAGCATATGCAATCCAAGAGCCTGTGGCGATGAGAAGAACTCCCATGACAACAGTCGTGTCGAGGATGTAGGCGAAAATGCGCTTCCAAAGTGGTGCGAGAACCGTTCCTTCTGGGACCGGCCAATGCCCTTCACTTTCTTGGACGGCAAGTTTGGCGAGCGTAGGTCCCTTTCCATGAATTGAGATTGGGTTGTCGTGTTCCATATCTTCCCTCCATTTGTTGCCGCATCGATTCCCCTTAATGTCACATATGCAGAACATGATACGCTTCTAGTCCTCGTTCTGAAGCCCAATCACACCACGAAGCCCAACTGGAATCATTTCTCAGTGTACGAGGATGTCCAAGCAGAATCAAGCCTCTCCGGGCACGTGTGATAGCGACGTTCAACCGCCGTCGATCGGTAAGGAATCCCATCTCACCAGTGTCATTTGCTCGGACAGCAGAGAGCACAATCACATCTTTCTCTCGGCCTTGGTATCCATCCACCGTCTTGATTTCCAATCCATGATAACGCTCGTGTTCTTCTCGACCACCTGCGCTCTCAAATAGATCATTCAACAATCTAACCTGTCCACTATATGGAGTCACTACCCCAATCTCCGAAGGTGTGATATCTCCACCAGAAAGCAACATATCGACCACACGTACTGCCAGTCCAGCCTCATCCATATTCTGTTTAGATGCTCCATCCGGACTGGTATCTTCTGAACCTTCTACGGGAACAAATGCGACAGGCGCGTCCCAATCTGGCCATACAAACCCAGCCGGTGCCGACCGTTCTTCAGCAGAAACCCCGTCTTCCAATTGACCACCATAGAAGCGCTCACTCGGCCATTCTCTGATGACTGGATGCATTCGATATTGTGTCGTGAGCATTGTAGAGGGTGCGCCAAGTGCTATCATTCGTTCAAAAAGTGAACAAGACAATCCTTCATGTTCCGCTCTGCGGGAGATTACAGTAGGTGGTAGTTGGTGATGATCTCCAACCATCACCACATGTCGAGCACCTTTGGTTAGGGGAATCAGTGTTGCTGGCTCAGTCGCCTGAGTTGCTTCGTCCAGAAGCACGAGTGGGAATCGCCTTGAATCCAACAACAAATCCCCTGCTCCAACACAGGTTGCACAGATGACTTGAGCGTGCTCCAATATGTCATCTCGCATTTCATTTTCAATACGACGGACATCCTTCCAACCCTTGTTGATATCTCGATGTGCCAATCCTTTCTCTTTGCCTTTGAGTGAGGGCAATCTACGCATGGCATCTTCGTTCAGAGCAATCAGCGTTTCAACATCTTCACGCAGATGGTGTTCCTCCATTTGCGCAGCCATGGTCGCATCTCTAAGCGCTTCACGAACTTTCACAGGTTGACCAAGTCGAATCGCCTTGACGCCTTGTTCCAAGAGCCCCTCCAATAGATTGTCTACAGCCACATTGGAATCAGCTACAGCCAACACGGGCCCAGCCCCGTTTCGCGCCCAAGCTGCAAGAATTCGCACAGCGGTGTGAGTTTTTCCAGTTCCAGGAGGGCCTTGGATTAGAGATAAACGGTTTTGCATGGCTTTTGTGAATGCCTCTGATTGACTTGAATTGAGATTACCAGTATGGTTCGCTTGTGCCGCTAACCGTTTCTGTATGCCCCCCATGTTTGCAGGGCGCGAAGCGCTTCCTTCCATGTCTCTAACCTGGCCATAAAACAGTTCTCGAAGCATCGTTGAACTCTCATCGCTAAACAGCGACTCTAGTGCGTTCGCCATCCGATCATGTGCAACGCGATTTGCGCCCCGGTCAAGTCGCCAAGTATCCGACCTAATTTTTTCGGGCTGTTGGGTGACAACCACACGGATGAATTTTCGAGAACGTGACAAAACAGTGCCTTCAATCACTTTTTCCTTCAAGGGATTTTTTCGAGAAAGGATCACAATATCTCCATGTCGAAAACGATGATGGGGAAGGGCTTCCCCTCGTGTGAATAATTTGACGATTCTCTGCCCGAATAACCACCCATCGTTACGACCTTCGAGATCAAAGAGAGTGATTCCATTTTCGACTAATCTCTCGCGACTCCATTTTTTCAAGCGTTCTTCTACAGCAGCCATTTCGTCTTCCAGTTCCCATTCGATGAGTTTGTTGAATTTTTCAAAATGATCCTGTGAACGGGGAAAAGAAACCCCGTCGCTTTCTTCATCACTCTCTCTGTGGGCAGAAGAACCCGCAGGCGGACCACGCTTGATGCGACGAACCTTCCCCTTACGGTCCGCCATGTTGAGTCGTGATACACGGATGCCTTTGGACCCTCCCACCTCTTCGTTGGCCCCTACAGGGCCAATCTGTGAACATTGTATCCTTCAAGCGGGGGGCAGCGAATCTTATACAGGAATTGTGAGCGCCCTTATTTTGGGTGGGGCAATGTTTGGCCGCAAACGGAAGAAAGAGGCCGAAGGCCAAATCTGTCCATTGTGCCAATTGTCGAACGACGAGGATGCCCCTTCCTGCACTCGGTGTTACTACGAATTCACGGTCGCTGCTCACCGCCAAACCGTTTCTGAAATCACCGACGAAGAAAGCGGTGGGTTGTTCGATGCACTTCTGGAAGAGGAGGAAGAAGTAGACGATGATAATCCTCTAGTGGATTGGACGAGTCATTCATTTTCGATGGATGATATGACCGTTGAGGTTTCACCTTACGATGAGGATGGCTTGGTGGAGGTCGATCAATCCGTCTCAATGGAGCATCAGTTTGATGCTCCTCAGCAAGTTGCTAGGGTTAAAGGAGAGAAGAAAGAGGAAGAAGAATATGTTCTCACTGCCGCTGACGCCCCAAAAAATGTCACGAAATTCGACACTGGCGATGGACCCGATTTGGCCTTCGAGGAGGAAGAGTACAGCGCCCCAGTAGTCAAACTTGTTGAAATGACTGAAAGCGAAGACATTGAACCAGTCAAATCCGCGACTTCGGTTTTGGATGAGGATGAGATGGCTGAAGATGTTGAGCCAGAAGCCACCCCTCAACCAGTAGCTCAGGTCGAACCAATCCAAACACCAACCCCTGTTCCAATTCCTAATACTCCCGCAGTTCCAGCAATTCCTAATATTCCAGCAATTCCAGAAGTTCCAGCAATCCCGGAAGTTCCAACAGTACCGGCAATCGCAACTCCTGAACCAATCAGTTCACCGCCGGCCGCACCATCCGGAATCTGGCCATGGCCCCAATCGGATGCCTGGGATGATGCCACAGTTCGCAAGGCTCTACGGGATGCGATGGAATCCGCCAAGAGTGGAGATATTGCAGCCTCAAAGAGAACGTTGGTGACTTTGGGCCCTCATCTTGGCGATCGTGTCGATCTCGTATTCCACGTGGGCGTTTTGCTCAAGAAATTCGAGCAGGACGACGTCATGCGTCGTATGATTGAGGCAGCGCGAAGTCAACACCCGGATTCCCCGGAAGTGGCCAAAGCGGTCCAGCATCTTCTTTCCTGAAGGCATAAACCCCGTCAACACATGGGTCCTTTGTGCGTCCAATTGCAGAGGTTGTGTGCGATGAGAATCTGCGGTTGGTACCGTGCCACCCAACCCATCAGTTCTCCATACTCGAAGCGATGAGTGAAAATATTGCGGATATTGATCAGGCAATGCCTTGGTTGGATGTGGAAGAGCCCCTCCCTCCTCAAATCGAGCGATATTTGATCGATGCAGAGAGGCGCGGTAGAGGTGGCATGTCATATCACTGGTCTGTGATTTGCTCAGATGGGTTTGCAGGTCTCATTGCGCTGGATCACACATCTACGTTGATTGAAGGTCACTGGAATTTGGGTTATTGGATTCGGCGAAGTTGTCAGCAAAAGGGATTGTGCAGCAAGTCGATTGATGCCGTTCTAAATTGGATTGGACGAGGTGGTTTGACATCAGTAGAAATGGCTGTAAGTCCAGACAACATTGCCGGCCTCAAAACAGTAGAATCTGCCGCCCGCCGATGGAATGGACATCCGTTGAATGAACAAATCGAGGCAGTGATTGGAGGGGAACTCGTAGCACACGATTGCTGGTTGATTCCTCGGTTGCCGCTGGAGGCCTCCAAATGACGGCATGGCTGAGTGTTGACACAGACGATCTGATTCACCTGCCATCAAATCGTGGTCACCCTCATCGCTCATCAGAGCCAATGCCAAGTTGGCACACTCAGGGGTATCGTGCTACAAGCCGATTGCTGGAGGCCACGGATCAATTCATCGAA
>CALCEF010000039.1 GCA_937901365.1 uncultured euryarchaeote
TAATTGCAATCGTCTCAGCGATTGTTATTCTGATTGTTGGAGGAGCAATTGTTGCGATTACCGTCATCAAGCGAAAGCAGGATGCTGAACTTGAGGCTCGACGGGCAGCCAAGCGTGGAGATATGCCGGCCCCTGCAACTGAAGTTGCCGAAGAAGCACTCGCGGAGAGTGACGAAGAGAATTACGAAGATGACCCCAATTACAAAGTCGATGAGAACGGTTGTGAGTGGTGGTTGGACGATGATCGAAAATGGTGGTTCCGGACACCTGAAATGGATGACTGGATGGAACATACCGGCGATTCCGGAGACGAACAATCATCAACAATTGTACAGAATATCACTTACAATATCCACGATAGTGCAATTGGTGGGGATGTCGGTTCAGATTTGGATCAATAATAATCATAAAACAAACCTCGACGGGCGAGCGTTAAGTATCACGCCCTATAGGGCGTGTTATGACCGAACCATCGAAGTTCACCGCAAATAGTTTGATTTTCGCAGTAATCATTGCTCTTCTACTACAACCCATTAGCACCATCGATTTCTCAAATCAAGCATCTACATCGCTAGAAGAAGAGACCTCTACATCATTTTCTGGTGCGCGTGCGGCACAGACAGAATGGGTGGCAAGTGCAGTTCAAGCAACAGGAGCAAATACCCAAAATCCGAATCTAGTCTTCCCCTCAGACATCTTAGTCGACTCAAACGATAATGTTCTTGCAGTTGGGAATTTAGTCGCCGACGTCACCTTTGGAACACAAGGCGCATCAACTCAGTCTCAAGTCGGCTTTGTAGCCCTGGCCAATTCACAAGGTGCATGGCAGTGGGTGGAAGTTCTGGGTACCTACGATGGAGGAGGATTTGCCGGCATCACGGCAGTCACCCAAGTTGGTTCAGATTACTACATGTGTGGTTGGTTCCAAGGTAACATCACATTTGGCAACCAAAATTATCGAAGTACACAAGATACACAGGACATTTTTGCCTCCAAGATCAGTTCTAACGGTCAATTCGATTGGACGATTACTGCTGGAGGTCCATTCACAGATACCTGTGAGGATATAACCTCTGATTCTGGAGGGGGCGTTTACGCAGCTGGTTCATTCAATACCACGGCCAACTTCCAATCTACTGCCAAGACCTCACAGGGTGGATTAGACGGCTGGTTTGCTGAGATAAACACAGGTCAGGTGGTCGCTGGAAATCGTTGGAGTTGGGTGACGACTGTTGGTGGTTCTACGGACGACTATGGAACATGTGTCCAGTCCAATGGAAACAATTTGTATGGTTGTGGATGGTTTACAGGAACGGCCAATTTCGGTACAGGTCAACCCGTTCAGGCCATCGGCCAACTGGATTCTTACATTCTGAAGATGACCACTTCGGGCGGCACCGTCGACATGGCACAGGCTGGAGCTACCGGTGGAATCGTCCAGATCATGGACATGGTTGAGGACGCCGGTTCAATCCATACGACTGGCCAACTCATCGGTTCGGCCAACTTCGGAACCAATCAGGCAACAAGTAGCAATGGTGGTCAGGATCGAACCGTGTTCGTCGCCTCTTTGGGTTCCAACAATTTGTGGACCTGGGCCACTATGGCATCCGGTGCCTACCAGATGGGTTCGAGTATTGCAATGACGGGTGGTGGCGGTTTGGTCATCGCCGGTTCTTTCGCCACTCTGAACGCAGCGGGTACGCAAATTGAGCAGACCGGTTCAGGTTCATTTGGTTCAACGACCTTGAGTGCGAAATATATCGAGGGTTTCCTCGCAGGCATATCAACGACTGGCACATGGTCTTGGGCCGAAGCTACAGATGGTGCATATTTCGACAGTGCAATGGCTGTAGGAGTCATGTCCACCGGCACCATCGTAACAATGGGTGATTTTGGTGGCGGAGGTGTAGCCACCGGTTCAACTTACACGCTAACTCTCGGTGGTTCATCTGTCACAGGTACAGGAAATTACTACACCGAAAATGGTGGTTACGACGTCGGAATGTGGGTATGGGCTGTAGGTGCCGACAGCGATGGTGACGGAACCGCTGATGGTGACGACAATTGCCCCCTCACTCCAAATGCCGATCAATCAGATATTGACAACGACAACATGGGCGACGTCTGTGATGATGACATGGACGGCGACGGGAAGATGAATGATTACGACCATTGTAACGGCCCAGAAGCACTCTGGGACAGCACAGATACCAGTATCGACATGGATCAGGATGGTTGTTTGGATGCAACCGAGGACCAAGATGACGATGATGATGGTGTTGAAGACGTCAACGACCCTTGCACAGGTACAATGTACAAGCAACAGTGGTCCAGCAATTCAGCCAATGACCACGACAGCGATGGTTGTCACGATTCAGAAGAAGACCCCGACGATGACAATGATGGTGTCAACGACGTCGATGATGATTGTCTACGTGGCTGGCACAATTGGACTGCCAACTCCAACACAGATCACGACAGTGACGGTTGTAAGGACGGCGGAGAAGATGATGACGATGACAACGACGGAGTCCTTGACAGAGATGCCATGGGTGGAATTCTCGATTCCTGTCCAACCGGTGATCTTGGTTGGACATCTGATGAGAACAACGATCGAGATGGCGATGGTTGCCGAGATGCCACTGAAGACAACGACGATGATGGGGATGAAGTCGCAGATAACAACGACAATTGTTCCCCCGGTCCTCTGGGCTGGCAACTCAATTGGCAAAGTGTCCCTTCAACAGATCTTGATGGCGATGGTTGCCGAGATTTAGATGAAGACGATGACGATGATGGCGACACCGTACCTGATTCAAGTGATGCATGCCCACGTGGTGTAACCGGCTGGATTTCTGACTCCATTTCCGACATGGATGGCGATGGTTGCCGAGATCTTGACGAGGATACCGATGACGATGGTGACGGGTTCCAAGATGTCGATGACAACTGCCCCAACGGTGAAATCGGCTGGGTTTCCACTTCAGAGAATGATTGGGATCGTGATGGCTGTCGAGATGATACCGAAGATGACGACGACGATCAAGACACAGTATCGGATTCAGCCGACCAATGTCCAAACACACCATTGGGTGAGGACATCGATGTCACAGGATGTGGTTGGTTCACACAACAGGATACTGATGATGACGGCGTTTGGGATCATCTAGACAATTGCCAGAACACCCCCAACGCAATGATTCGTGAGATGTTCAATGATTCACACGGCTTTGGAGTCGATGAAATTGGTTGCTGGCCCGGCGAATCTGATTCAGACGGTGATGGTAAGTTACTCTACATCGATGATTGTCCAAATACACCTGAGGAGTACAAGACACAAACCGCAGTCGATGGTTGCCACATCTCTGAATACGACATCGATGAAGATGGTGTAGCAGGTGATTTGGTCTCACCATTTGGCCCGGATCAATGTGTAGCGACCTCCGATGCCGCAACTCGAACCAATCACTCAGGATATGGTGATGTTGATGCCTTCGGTTGTTGGTATGGAGATGATGATTCGGATAACGACGGTATCCGCCTATATCTCGATCGATGTTTGGCAACCCCCGAAGGTGAATCCGTATTGGATGCAGGTCCGGAACTGCTTGGCTGTTCAGCCAGTCAGCGGGACGAGGACGGAGATGGCGTCATGTCAGATGTCGATCAATGTCCTGAAACACCATCAGGTGAAGACGTCCAAACAGATGGAGAATACGCAGGTTGCTCGCTTGACGAGCGTGTGAATCTAGGCGATACCAGTGCTGTTCTACAGAAGAATTTGATTTGGATTGTCATCGGTTCTGTTTTGATCATTGGAATCGTAGTCATGGCTACATTGGTGGTATTGCGACGGGGTAACGAGTCAACAGGCGCGACACAATCCATGTTCATGGATCAGCCGGC
>CALCEF010000040.1 GCA_937901365.1 uncultured euryarchaeote
TTGATGCTCATCGTCGCACTTTCACCTCTCGTCACAGCGCAGCAGAACAGCGTTTCCGCTACGATTCTCACAGAATGGGTTGATGACGGCAATGACAACATCACGAATGGATACCGAATTATCTTGAGTGAATCGCTTCCATTTTCAGAATTAGATGAACTCTCAGTGATCGTTTCTCACAAGGATGCTGATGGCAACTCAATCGGTGACTGGGCCATGGACTGGACAGGTGGAAACAACACCGAACTAAGTTTCACAGTCAATTCAACGCTAAATTGGAAGGACGAGATCACGGTCGAAGTTTGGCAGAATGATTGCTGCAACCCCTCGGCCCTGCTCGGCTCACGAACCATCCAAGTGACGATTTGGAACGAACCACTTTCAGACCACGAAATCACGCGCGTAACAAATTGGCATCTGATTCAGAACTCTGTGAACTTCACAGATAGTGAATCATGGGACCTCACATTCACCGGTCAGGGCTGGCAACAAAGAACTGGTAACACGCTGGAATCTAACGAACTCGGTGCAGGCACACTCGCGATTGAAGAATCGATGGATGGCGGCACAGGTACCATCGCAATCGTTCTCTGGTTGGACACGGTTTGGTTGAATGAAACGGTCAATGGCATGGATTTACAGAGCCAGGTTTTCGAGATGCGTGGCAATGGAACGATTGGGTTAAACAGCAGTGATGATGGAGTCGATACCGAAATTTTCGGCAACGTGGTTAATTCCTACATTATTCGGAGCTTAGACCAAGGAGTCGTCGAAGAACAATTGCGGATCGAAGCAAATGGTGGTATTCACCTTTCATCAGAAGGCGGAGGTGAAACGATGGAAGCCAACGGAACGCTTGCGCTTCTCCTGATTGAGACTCACGACATCGATGGTGAACGCATTCTGATGAATTCCGAATTCGAAGGGACTGCGGACATGGACATTCGAGGTGAAGATTACCAGATGGATTTGGACATCAGTCAAATCCTCAGTCGAGAGCGCTGGGAGAACGGTCAATTCCACTCTTCTCTCAATCGAATCCAAGGAGATGGAGCATTCGATTTCACCGATCAAGAAGAGAATAGTTCGATGACGGTCAATGCAACCGTCTACGAGATTTTCCAAGAATCGGTTGACGGATTGAAGACAGGAGATCGCCTCCATGTTGACGGCACATTTTCGGGAGACGTCACCGGTGACTTCGGTATTGTTCGCGACATTGTTGCAACAGGCCACTCGCAAGAAAATGCAACTGGAGTTGCCTTTGATACGAATGTCATCTTCACAGAACAATGGTTGAATCTATCAGGACTTGGAAACAACCCATTCGAAATGGAGGCCGTTCACAACAAGACATGGGAATATGAGGTCCCGGAGGAACATTGGGAAAATCGAACCGTGCGTCTGCGCTGGGATTCCACAGAGGGTGGAGAGCCCTCTGAGGGCGATGAATTCCCCGAGCGAAGCCCCATCCAAATCGACCGTGAAGCTCCAAGCGCCGAGAGTACACTCGGAGATGTAGATATCACGCGAGAGACAGGTTTGGCTCCTGCGGGCTTAACCGTGGGCGACCGTGTTGATCTGTTAGGTTCTGAATTGATGCATCTCAGCATCACTGCGACAAGTACCGGAACAGTGGTCCGGGATGGTCACACGATTCCAGTGACCTATTGGGATGGAGCATACGGAAACGAGGGCTCGGCAACGGGTGCCGTCATCAACGAGGGGATTCTTGCAGGTCTAATCGCCGAGGTTACTCGCAATGTCACCCTCGACATGGATCAAGGAGACAGTCTAGAGTTCGGCGAAACCCAGTCCCTCGCGCGCGTACTCTCTCCATCGATCATCACCGAAAGTGAGAACACCGCACCCAGCATTGTATCGGTCTCCATTCGAGAAGGCGCAATCACCAACGAAGACGCTGCCAGTGTTCACTTGGAAGTTCAAGTCGATGATGTCGATTGGAATATCCGCACCGTCACAGCAGATTTGTCAGCACTATCACTCGGCACGGTTACACTGAATGATGTCGGGCTTGAGGGTGACATCTCGGTACACGATGAGACATTCACTGCTGAAATTCAGTATCCAGGTGTCATTGATGGTGATGTAAGTATCCAAATCAACGTCGCTGATGATTGGGTGACAACCAGCGAATCGCATGACATTCAGGTCATCAATCGCCTCCCACGAATCACGACATTCGCATACTCGCCCAGCACGGTGAACCGTGGAGATACGACATCAGTGTCGATCATTGCAAACGATGGTTCTGGTGTCACGGCTGTGGGTGTTGACACCACTGAATGGGGTGGCAATGTGACATGGCTCACTCTCACCGACGGAATGTGGATGGGTGATTTGGTCGTCCCTGACTCCATTCCAAGCGGAGATCAATTGTTGCCTGTACGACTTGAAGATGGAGCTGGAGGAAGCGGTCTGACAACCCAGTTTGGAACCGGTGAAGATTTGCCAAGCCTACACATCTTGAATGAAGGGCCAGCAATCTCAGAGGTCACATTCTATGATGATGGAAATGTTGTCACCACTCTGGGAATCCCTCTCACCGGCTCAAATCAATACACCATGACTGCTGTTGTGACCGACTTGGACCCCGTAACAATTGTACAGTCACGGTTGGGTGTTCTTGCCCCACCCGGTCAAAGTGAAAGTTGGATTTCAATGCGTGATGATGGGATTGGACCAGATGCTGTAGCAGGCGATGGTATCTGGTCGGTTCACGTTGAAGTTCGACCCGGAGTGCCTGGTGGTGTGACTACCCTCGAAATTCGTGGAATTGACCAACAACTTGCACAAACACCGGTAAGCGACCGCACATTCTCAGTTGAATTGGGTTCAACGGATGGTGGTGATGGAGGTGGACAAGCAGTCCTCGAAAGCGCCAGCCAAGAATGGTTGATCTTCGGAATCATTGGCCTTTTCGTGATTCTCGCTATCGTTGGAATCACAATGTGGATTCGTGGTGGAGGTCTCAAACAGATGATACCTTCAGAAGACCCATGGAAATAGGCCAATTCTCATCACCGACGCTTAGAAAAAGGGGTGTCCAATGGCCGAGATGCTGCGAGCGTAGTGTAGCGGTTATCACCGGGCGTTGCCAACGCCTGAACCCGGATTCAAATTCCGGCGCTCGCACCAATCATTCGATTAGAGAACGCACATGAGCCTCGATGGCATCTCGTGTTTTTCGATAAACATCGATACTTTGACCCACAGGATCATCCAATTCCCAATCACCATCAAGCGCCACTGCCGGACAGGATACGCCACATCCCATACTGAACACCAAATCGTATGTGGTGTGGTCAATATCATCGATTTGGTCAGGAGTCTGATTTGAGATGTCGATACCTTTCTCGGCCATCACTGCAACCGCATTTGGTGCGACTTTCCCACCAGGGTGAGTGCCAGCACTGGCTGCCTCCATTCCGAGATGACGGGCCCAACCTTCTGCCATTTGGCTTCGACATGTATTCCCCACACAAACAAACAGGACGCGCATGGCTACCGTAACACTTCTTGGGTTTTATCAATCCTCTTAGTAATCTCAGGAGATTGTACAGCCACGACTTGAAGTACGGGTGTTCGGTCGGCGCTCTCGGAGAGAGCGAAATGAGTGGACCTATTTCCCATCACAATCCTGGTGAAGGTGAAGAAAAGGCCGAGCCACCCGAAGCATCCGCCGATCAAAAAGCGCAGATGGAGCAAGCCTATGCTCAGATGCGCCGCAAACTCCGAATGACGCGTCTCGCCGAGGATATTGGAAACAAAATCATGGTTCTTTCCGGCAAAGGGGGCGTTGGGAAATCAACCGTTGCCACCGGTCTGGCACTAAGTTTGGCAAAACAAGGAAAGAAGGTCGGCATTCTCGACATCGACATCACAGGTCCTAACGTTCCGAAGATGCTCGGTATCGAAGATACTGAGTTGCATGTTGAGGACAATCAAATCCATCCTGCAGACGGCCCAAATGGCGTCAAGGTGATGTCGATGGCATTCCTATTGGAAGATCCGGACAAGCCAGTAATCTGGAGGGGTCCAATCAAATTGGGAGCCATACAGCAATTCATTGGGGATGTTGCGTGGGGCAAACTCGACACCCTCATCATCGATTTCCCTCCAGGGACCAGTGATGAGCCACTAACCGTCGCTCAATCACTACCGAATATCGATGGAATGGTGATTGTAACCACTCCTCAAGATGTAGCACTTCTCGACAGTCGGAAGTCAATCAATTTCTCAAAGACAGTGAAGATTCCTGTTTTGGGTGTGGTCGAGAATATGAGCGGTTACACTCTCAGAGGCAAGGCTGATCCAAACAGTGAGGTCACAGTCATCGGTCCGCAAGGGTTGCCTGTGCAGACAACCACTGACGATGATGGAGATTGGGCGGTCACCCTCAACCTGTTCAAGCAAGGTGGTGGAGAGGCTGCAGCTGTAGAATTTGAGGTCCCATTCTTGGGCGCACTTCCCTTTGACCCAGGAGTTGTTCGCGGAGGTGATGATGGTGTGCACAGGATTGTCGCCGAGCCAGAAGGCGAAACTGCACAAGCATTCGATACGATTGTCGAGAACCTTTTGGCCGAACTCGCAAAGGGCGAAGATGAGGCTCCTGAAATCATCTAAGTGGCAACCCTCTTCATTAGATGCGCTCTAGACACGTTCTGGAAGGGTACACGATGGTCGGTGGTACAGGCGTTTACGTCACCTGGGTTACAGGTGCAATCATCGTCTCCTTGCTCCTCATGCCTGTTCTCAAACCTCCTTGGGCACGAATCACCCTCACAGGTTTTCAAGACATGTTCAGGCGCTATTGGATGCATGGAATCGTGGTCTTTTCAATTTACATCTGGAAGGATATTTTCGATGGTGTCGACCGAATATTGATGGCCAATACTCGTATCGATATGACGGCATACATCTATGCGATCGAAGGTGACATTGTTCTATGGTTTCAGCAAACCTTCGAGAATACAATTCTGACCGCAGTACTCACTCATTTCTACGTTGCAGGATATATGATGGTTATTTTCAGCGCCTTCGTTTACGCTTGTTATTTCGACGACCGACACATGGCCGATCGAATCTCATTGACTCTACTGCTAACCTACATGTTGGCGCTTCCATTCTATCTGTTCTTCAATGTCCGTGTCACTGGCGATTACATTCCTGAAATGGAAACCCTAGGTTATCATCTCACGCCCGAAATCCAGACATGGTTCACCCGCATCGATCCATTCACCAACGGCATGCCAAGTTTACACATCGGGATTCCATTTTCAATCTGGTATTGTTTCGCACGAAACGATCTCGATGGCCGATGGAAAATTTGGCGCACGTGCATGATCGTTTACACGCTATTGACGGCTTTCACAATTCTCTATTTGGGTATCCATTGGATTAGTGACATTATCGGCGGTATTGCAGTTGGAATGCTCGCAGTACACCTTTCTGAACGAATTGCCCCCTCGGTTTGGTGGTGGTTGGATGAGCGTTCCTTCTTGCATAGAGTTTCTTGGCTTCTTGCAGATTGGCGTCGCCCAGTCAATGAAATTGGTTCCATCATAGGGGGTTGGGTCGCTTGGTTCAAGGTCGGTGGAAGTCGGCAAACCGGCGTGGTCATGATGCTTCTACTCGCAGGCACAGGAGGTACTTTGCTATGGGATGCAACCCACCAACATTTCCCGGCTGAAGGGGTATCGCAACCAGGCGTCGCCGCAGGAGCGGATGGCTGGTTGGCAAGTTATGAGACCATTGACGAAGGAAACATCACTGTAACCCTGTGGAATCTTTCTACTGAAGAATCCTATCAGCAAAATTTCGGAATCGACACTGATTGGGGGAACTATCCCGTGGAGATCTTAATTGGTGAATCACATATTGTGGTTTGGCATGGCTATCAGATGGAATTTTTCAATCTTAGCAATAATCAGTGGGAGGGCCAATGGCTGACAGGGCCCCTGTTTGATGACATCGCCATGTTGTCTAACGGCGATGATGATTGGCCGCGTATGGTCATGTTGAATGAGGGCGAAGTCGAGGTACGACTCCGTGGAGGTATTGATTGTTCCACAGCCAACGGGTGCACAAGCCTCCCCACCACTCCAAATGGACCTGTATCAATCATCGCGGCTGACGACAACCGGGTTGCATATACTGAGGTGGACACACCCCTTTCTGTCCACATCCAAACCATCGACGGCATTCAACAACATATCACGGTTGAAATCAATGCAACCATCGATGAAGATCGAGATGAACAAGTATCTCAAATGACAGATACAACGGTTGACTACAACAATGCAACGATTACGGATATTGCACTCGACGAAAACCACCTTGTCGCTTTGGTGAATCTGAGTGCAATCGATCGTTTGGTTTTGGTCGACCTTACGAGTGGTGAGCAGCGAATTCTTGGTGACCCGGTCTTCCCTGTTGATGCACCAAGTATCGGGCACGGATACGTCGCTTGGCAACATCATCAATTCCTCATTTCAAACAATCCGATGGAGATGTATCTCGACTGGGAAGTGGATTACCATGACATTGCAATGAACCAATCATTCCAATTGCATGCAGAAGATGAAATCGACCAACTCCAACCTCAAGTGATGGAGGATCACATCGCTTGGTTGCAGGTCGATGAAGACAACGAAACAGAAATTCGAATCTTCACCCTTGAGGTTGTACTCGAACCCTATTCTTCCACCACGTTGCAAATCTTCGTTCTCATCTTCCCCTTGCTACTCTTGACTTGGACCGCACAGCGGTTGAAGGAAAATGAAGGGAAAATACTGCCCCGCAGACACACTGAAGAAGAGTGACTATTCCGCAAGCCGGAACATTTCGTCTAGGTTTCTCTGTGCTCGTTCGATGATATCCGCA
>CALCEF010000041.1 GCA_937901365.1 uncultured euryarchaeote
ATCATCGTCTATGGTCTGGTTGGAATGGTGTTGTGGCCATTCGCAAAAGCAACTTGGTGTAACTTAGCTACCAATGATGATCGGTTGACTGGGGAATTAGCACTGTTTATCGGAGCGATGGGGGGAGCAATCGTAGCTTATGTGGCCTGTCTTTGGACTTATGAATCGCTACTCTGGAATTCAGAATGGCCTTGGCATATGTGGACGATGGGTAACAATGGTCGTTACATCACAATTCTTGCGATTCCTTGCTATGCATTGCTGGTACGAGCAAACGGGATGATCGATTGGAAGCAACGAAATGCTGTGGTAGGAATACTGTTGATATTACCAATTTCAATGGCTGCTGGAATCCACGGACAAACATACTGGACCGATGATGCTGCTGAGGTGCTGAATGATCATATGGGACAAGGTGAGGATTTCCTATTCGTTCATGATTCCACGTTGAGTATGCACTACCTCTACACATTCCACACATACATCGATGATGTGGCTGAACGAGAAATTACAGGACATTGGCGTGATCCTAGTTCAGGTTGGGAAGTGGAATTGAATTCGGAACAGACCAATGAGAACCGAGGAAATCTATCCTCTGTAGAATGGATTGTCTTGGCACCTGGAATCAATTGGACCGGAATATCCGGGGATTGGATTCTGGCATCAGAGGGCGAAGCCGATTTCATGAATGGCGGTGGCCAATGGCAAGTTTGGACCACTCACAGTGTAAGTGACTGAAACGAAAGAGGTCCCCGCCTTGGCCGAAGCCAAAACGGGGACACATACGTTGAACGAATCAAGCGTTCTTGTCGGCCTGAACCTGAACGCGCACATCTTGTGCTGCCTTCTTGGTGGCCTGCATTGCCTTGCGTACGCGAGTACCTGCGGCAGAGTTGCCTCTGTCGTGCTTACCTGCATCGACGAGTGCTTCGTTCAACGTGTCAATCATTCCTTGTACCATGTCTGCTACTGACATAGGGCCCGCCCTCTGAAGACCGCTCTTAATCATTCACTATTGGATGTCGGCTATCAAGCGACCAAAACCCCGTTTCCGCTTCAAAAAGCGACTTGACTGGTTGGACGGGGGCAAGCCCCCATCTTCGCCGAGAACGCAGGTCGAAGGCCCGTAATGCGAGATCACGATGTTCGAATGAACGAACTGTCTGCCTGCATTGTCCAAGCGGTGCCATCTGGTGCTAGATAGACGGTCTCTCCTGCGTGACCAGTCACATACTGCCCACCGGGTGTGAGGTGGGTGTAATCTGGAACCGAATTGACTGCAGGGGCAGCGATCGGTGCTGCAACGACTGGAGGTGCTGCTGCTGGTGTAGCAAAGGCAGCTTCTGTGCCCCAATCTGGTGTGGGTTCATTTCTTCCACCGCGCAATAGCACCGCACCGAGAACGCCGGCAATGACGACTAGGAAGACCAGAGCAAGAATTCCGCCAATGACCATGACGTTCATGCCACCGGCCTGACTTTCCTCTTCATCTCCTGTTTGCTCGTTTTCT
>CALCEF010000042.1 GCA_937901365.1 uncultured euryarchaeote
GCAAAATCGTCGCGGTGGGGCTCATCCATCCCGAGGCCCGCCAGCCCCACCCGGACAGTCGAAGAGTCAGCCTCCTGTCGCACCATCTGGAGCGAAAGAGGCTGCGGAAAATGTGTCTGCAGCACCTACTAGAGCGCCTGAACGATCGAAGAAAAGTGTAGGCCTTAGGAAACAAGATGCAAAGCAAAAATCCGATTTGCAGAGCAAAACTGATGAGCGTGCTCGCGAACTAATCGAAGCCAGTCGTGCTAAAGCAAAAGAATCGCAGTCAGGCAGAACAGATGCCCCTACAACCAAGTCTGAACCCTCAAATCCCTTCAAGAAGGGTCAGCCTCAGCGAAGAACGAATCAGAGGAAAGGTGGTCGCTCAAACAAGCGAAACAAGCCCCAGGGACCCACTAAGCGTGTTCAGAAATTGCATCGTGGTAAGTATATGGAATTCAAGTATGATGTCCGAAAAATTCTCGACGAAGAGAATGTTGAGGATGAACACAGGTCCAATATATTGGGTCAGACTTGGGCTAAAGGTGAAAGACAAGGAGTTTCTGATGCGAAGGAATTCCTCAAGGGCAAAGTGGCTGAGGGAGTCATCAGCGAAGAATGTTCAGCGCGAATTGTCAAGCTGATCGACTCATTAACAACAAGAAGGTGAAATGATGACAACAATAGCAGATAATACGGTTGCAAGTGTACACTATACGGGAACATTTCCCGACAGTGGAGAAGAATTCGACTCAAGTCGAAATGGAGACCCATTGACTTTCCTAGTGGGTCACAGAGGGATGATTCCTGGATTCGAGCGAGAAATGATGGGGGCTGCAGTTGGAGATACCCGTTCATTCACATTGGAACCCGAGGACGCTTATGGGCATCCAACAGAAGAGCTCATTCAAGAAGTTCCACGCGAAATGTTTCCTGAAGACATGCCGATCGACTTGGGTATGATGCTGATGTCAGATGCTGGGCCACTCCGAATCGTTGCCATTACTGACAGCACTGTACGTTGTGACTTCAACAACCCAATGGCTGGAAAATCGCTTCACTTTGAAGTTGAAGTGATGGAGGTCCGTGCAGCGACAGAAGATGAAATCGCTCACGGCCATGTGCATGGACCTGGCGGGCACCACCACCACGAACACGAGCACAGCAACGATGAGGCCGAGAAAGGTGGTTGTGGCAACGATGGTTGCTGCTGAAACCAATAGCACGGAACGATTGAAGGGGCGTATCGCCCCGTCACGGTTAGAGGTGAGGGGTTGCGACTACGCAAGGATTCGTTTGAAACTCTTGGCGGTTTACCCATTTCACCGATTCCCGGGCCTGATGATTTAGCAGGCGAGGGTGAAATTCCAGGTCAACCGCCTTACACCAGAGGTGTACATGAAACGATGTACAGAAGTCGTTTTTGGACCATGCGACAATATGCGGGATTCAGTTCTGCAGAAGAAACAAATGCCCGATTTCGTACGCTACTTGAACGCGGACAGAGCGGACTGTCAGTTGCTTTTGACTTGCCGACGCAGTTGGGCATGGACAGTGATGATCCACTCAGTTATGGAGAGGTGGGGCGTGTCGGGGTTGCCATCGATTCGATACTCGATATGCGCACCTTGTTCAATGACATTCAGTTAGACCAAGTGTCAACATCGATGACCATAAACAGCCCTGCAATCATTCTGTTGGCACTGTATGTAGCAGTGGGTGAAGAGCAAGGTGTGGCTCCCGAAATGCTGCGTGGCACTGTACAAAATGACATACTCAAGGAATATATTGCTAGAGGGACGCATGTATTCCCACCCGAACAGAGCATGCGCTTGATCACGGATTTGATTGGATATTGCGCTGAAAATCACCCTAATTGGAATACAATCAGTATTTCTGGATACCATATACGTGAAGCCGGGGCGACCGCAGTCGAGGAGTTGGCGTTTACACTTTCAAATGCGCTTGCATACGTAGATGCGGCATTATCAACCGGTATGGATCTCGATGACTTTGCCCCGCGATTGTCATTCTTCTTTGGCTGTCACAATGACTTTTTCGAAGAAGTTGCAAAATTCAGAGCAGCAAGACGGCTCTGGTATCGACTCATGAACGAACGCTACGAACCCAATAATCCGAAATCATCTATGCTACGATTCCATACCCAGACGGCGGGGGTTACACTGACTGCTCAACAGCCGCTCAACAATGTCGCACGAGTATCCTATCAGGCCTTATCTGCGGTATTGGGAGGAACTCAATCACTACACACTAATTCCTTCGA
>CALCEF010000043.1 GCA_937901365.1 uncultured euryarchaeote
GTCGGAATTCTACTCATGAGCATCAACGTCGCTGTGATTTCCCCAATGGTGATGGGGATTACAGAAGAGAAACTCGCTGAGGCCACGGTTATGACCGAGGAAACTTGGGAAGACGATGACTGGCTCAACGCAACTTCGGAGCGATCATTCTTCGCATGGAACCTCAACAATGTGGGCGAATTGCAGCAAGATGATGACGCTGAAATGGAATTTGAAAAGATGGGTCCGTTTACTTACAACTTGACGACCAAGCGCGAGGTACTATTCCATGATGAGACAGCAGGCACACTGACCTATCGCGAATACAACGTATACGAATGGTGTGAAGACTGCATATACACGGACGAGAACGGTACCGAACACGCCTCACTTTCCGGGGACACTGAATTGACCAACCTCAACATCCTATTCAATGCGCAGAAGATTGGTGCTGCTGGCACTGCTATCGACACAGGTTCTCTGTTCGTCAAGGGTGCTTACACGCGGGACATGTTGTACTTCGATTTGAGTGAAAGAGCCCCATCGATCTGGGTGTCCGATGATATTTCGAATGCTGGAGAAGAGGCCATGAGGGCTGAGGTTGGCTGGGAGTCATCCGATACGGCCAATACCACACTTCACCATGTTCTGTATGATGCCAAGGACCCAGGAGACTCCTCTGTTTGTATTGCCTTGACCTGTGACATTGGAGCGATGCTGATGATCCGTGGTGGTGCGCCCGACAATGGGACCAATTCCATCGCGCGCGCGACTACCTTCGGATATGTTGGTGCGGATGACGCCGAAACATTTGCTCGTGATCACGCCATTTACAATGCGGTGAGCGCAAGATTCGCTGCACATGGAGGTGGAGCCGTTCTCGAATCCGCCTCGATGGATGATTTGAATGATCGATTGGAAGAAATGACTGGCCACCGAATCGAGCATGAAGCAACATTGCAAAATTTGTTGTTCAGCGAAGGTCAGGACGGCGTCCCCACCGGTCTTCTCGTATGTGACGACCGGCGCATTCTTTGTGGCTCGACAGACTTCCTGCAGAAAGCGAATCCAGATGGCGGTGACCCCTTCGCCCTTCGAACTGAACTCACCGTAAGCCCAACTGAATACACCTTCTCAATTTGGGCGCTGCAAGAAATTGGAGCATGGGCTGGCGACTGGTTCCTATCAAGTGCGGAATACGAGATGATTCTCTCGGGTGGAACTGGAAAGATTGACGCCGATCAGTGGTTTTGGGAAGCCTTCGGCTCCATCGACCCGATCAACCACGAATACATCGCTCTCGGTCTCAATGTCGGCAGCGAAGAATTGGGTGCTCCACTGTGGAGTACTGTGTATGGAAACGAACTAATTGATTTGGACCCGGAGGTGACTGCAGGACTTTTCTCGGGTCCGAACAGAATCACAGGTGACTTCGCACGCGATTTCCTGTATGGTGAAATCATGGGTTATTCCGTTCCAATGGACGAGAATTTCATCCCGACAGCGGGCGGTGAAGTCCACGTATGGGATGATGCACTCGTCGCCCAAATTTACGATTTGGACAACAACTCAGCCAGTGCACTGCGGTGGTTGTTCAGCTTCACCGTGTTTGACACATTCCTAGAACCGCTGCTCGATTCATTCCTAGGGGTCGTCCCCTACAGAACACAATCGGTCAATCAATGGCTATTCGGATGGGAAGACCCGCTCAGTGATTGGGTATCGCTTGAGAAGAACGCCACATACTTCGGTTGTGTAGACCCCGATGATTTGGGTGTCGATGGTCCCTGTTCGACCAACTCAGCATCGGTATATTCTGTTTACACCGGTGCAGTCGGTGACCATGAGCCAGGTCAGATCATCGCTGAAGACGGTGACATTCACTTGCCATGGCGAACCCCATCACGTAATGCGTCCGCGTATGGAATGCTCGACCCGGTCGTCCAATCTGGTGCTGTTGGCAGTTATTTCCCAGCGAGTCAGCCAGCAACGGCAAACTTGGGTGGATACGCAGTCTCCACAAGTGAGGTGATTGGAACTGGTTCAGTGTATGGAATTGAGACCCAACACCATCGATTCACAGTCGACCCACTAAACAATCCCATCCAAGCCAAGTTGATCAACGATGAGAGCATTTTGGATATTTTCCCAGGAGCCCTCCCAGTCTACTTTGGGGGCACCGTTGAGATGCAGATGGAACCGAATGTCAATGCTGCAATTGCCGGTGAAATGAATTCGTATTTCTACCTCGACACTCGAGGTATTGGGGCCATTGATCCAACCATGGATGACCTGCAACCAGTGTTCCAAATCTCCCAATCATCATCGATGACTGAAGAGCAATCGGTGACCTTCAAGGATGCCGTAATTACCAACACCCAACCTTACAGTTATTGGACTAATTTCGACGGCGCAGATGCGTCGTATATCGATGAGATTACCCTGCTGATTTGGGTACTAGGAATCGTTTCATTGCTCGGTTGTTCTTACGTAGCCAAGACCGATTTAATGCGCGATGAAGAAGAGTGATTCACTCCTGTTCAACCAGCCATCGCATGATGGCCGCCTCTGCATTGTGCAGATGCTCTCCAAGCGTTGAACGTGCCATCTTCAGCCTCTCTGCCATCTGGCGCATTGAAACTCCTTTGGGGTCATCGTAGTAGCCCCATTGTACAGCGGCTTGGACCACTTCCCATTGGCGGTCACCCAGCAATGCCCGCGGTCCACCTTCTCCTTCCTCTTCGTTCACAACTTTGACGCTGTCAGGTGGCATGATGTCATTGGCCAAGGCAAGGAATCGACTGATTCCCTTGGGTACACCTCGAAGAGAGATTGAGATTCCATCTTCGGAAAATGTGTAGGGTGGAAGAACCGCAATGTCAGGGAAATCGATACTCGCGATCGCGAGTGGATGGGTGTTGAATACGACGATCGGTTCATTTCCTTCATCACCATGAATGGTGGTTTCAAAGGTCAAGTGTTCTGAATTGGACAAATCTTCTGGCCCAAATCCTTCACGAAAATCACATCGCACAAGTTGTCTCACTCCCTTTTCAGAAACGGAGAGGTGTGCAACAATCTCCAATCTTGAACAAGGAACCAGCAAGTCTCCAAACCCCGAAAGAGTCATTTTTGGACGATTCCAATGAAGATGTACGACTTGCACCTCAAATGGGACCCTGCAAGGCATAATGAAGTCTGCCCCGACAA
>CALCEF010000044.1 GCA_937901365.1 uncultured euryarchaeote
GCAGGATACGGTGCCGAACCAATGGTCTGGTGGTCCTGAACCGAATACGAGGTTGCCGGAGTCGGAGGTGACCATGAGGCGCCTTCGTTGTCCGACCATTCAACGGTCATACCGAGCAGGGCATGCATGTCGAACTTCATGATGCGGTCCGTCCACTTGTCGACGTAGACATAGGGATCGTTGCTGTTGGGAACAGGTGCGATTGGATCGTAAGTATTGACACAGGAATAATCGGAAAGATTGCTCATCTCGATGAGGCCTGAACACTGAACGATAGCTGTTGAGCCGGCCGGTCCGTTGCCCCAACTGGTCATGTAGAGATTGTCGTCAGATGTGATGCCGATGGTTGGTTCAAACGTACTCAAGCCAATTCCGTAGTAAGAGGCGGCTGTCCAATATGGAGCATTGTCCCCAGTGAGGTTTGCTGTGATGTTCGCCGCTTGGACATCAGAGGCGTTTAGGGCGTTCACCCCACCAGCGTAATGATACCAAGTGGTCGAAGGAATTTCACGACCAAAATCGAACGGAGATGGCTCTGAGGGTGCTGCTTTTTCTTCTTCTCCAAAGCAACCGGAGAGGACTGAACACAGCATCAGGAGAGTCAGAAACAGTGCAAACTGAACCCGCTTCATGGTATCCCGCCCGGCCCTATGGGGCCGGGTTCTCCGCTTCAACCCGACGGTTTTGGAAAAAATCCCCAAAAATTGTACGGATTGAGATTTCATGTACCCCAATAGGCTTCTCGAATATCCTGGTTTGCTTGCATGCAGGCCACGACATCTGACGGTCGATCCGGCATTGACTCAATGCCGGCAAGATGTTCGTAAATGGGCTCAACGTTGGACATATTGACCACACCCCAACCCACCTGTGTGCAAGGGGCTACCGGGGAAATTGGCATCGTGCCAGATGTGGGGTCCCAAGTCGAATAACTCGGATACCAAGCGGACAGGTTCAGCGCATCCCGAAGTTGACTGTTCGTGATGGAAAGATTGGTACCATTGACCAGTTGACCGCCTCGCTCCGCTGATGCGCCTGATCCCATGTCACCTGAAATGTCGCGCAGTTGGGTCAACACCAAACTCAGAACTCCTGCTGTTCGGGGGGTCGCGAAAGAGGTGCCCGAGGTTTCGTGATACCCATCGGTATCGTCGTGATTTGGCAACACTTGGGTCCAATCAGCAGCGATGTCAGGGTATGACCCGCTCATCGTTTCCTTCTGATCGTCGCCTTCCTCAGCATATCCAGAAATTCCAATCGACCAAGGTGGACCCGCTGTCGAATCCTGGACCGCAGGCGAAGGAGTGTTGTCAGCGGCACCGGTGTGAACCTTGTTGTTCTCGACCACAGCCACTCGTGTTGCATCCTCGATTCCGGGTACGGGGACACTTCCAATCGGTCCGAAAGATGTCGTGATGACATCGACCAATGGCTGATTGGCAGCCGCTAGAACCGCAGCGTCACTGAACCCTTCGACGAAGAAAATAATCGCATCCGGATTTGCATCCAGAACGGCACCGGTTACCGCTGTTCCATGACCATCAGCTGGGTCGTCAAGAATTGGGATGCTGGTATCATCATCCGGTGTTGTACCGATGATTCTAGTACCGGGGAAATACACGATATCTGTCGATGTAATCACATCCCAACAGGTCGGTGCATCAGCATCGTATCGCTCTTGCCAGGTCCCATTTTGAGTGAGGTTACACCACATGGTGACCCCGAGGCCATCGAGTAGCCACTGCGGCAATGTTTCATTGAGAATGAAACGTTCGTGATAGACGTTGATTCCTGTATCGATTGGAGCGACTACGCTGTAGGCCCCAAAAGAATCGACCCACAAGCCGGTTTCTTCCCCGGAATCTCCCTCATTGCCAAAGCAACCTGAAAGAACTGAACAGAGCATCAGCGCTGAGAGAAAGAGTGTGAGATTCACCTTTCGCATGTTCGGCCCCGGCCCTATGGGGCCGGGTTCTGGGCTTCAACCCGACGGTTGGCCCGGAAGCGCAACCAAAATGCAGCGGGCACGGAAATGGCAGCGATCGAAGCTAGCCATGTGATGACAGATCCGACAATGACACCAAACTCAGGCAACGTGTATGTGGCCAATAGGGCATAGAAACTGACCGACATCGCTCCGAGCATCATCGGGCCGACAGCACCACTCGGCACATCTTCGCCCTGCGCAATCCAAAGTGCGACCATGCTCGTCAGGAAAATCGCGGGGAAGACGGAGGCCATTCCTGCCAACAAAGGTGAGCCGAGTTGCGAGAGCCAAACGGCCACTCCAATCGCTGTTGCCGCTGCAACACCACGCATGGCCAAGGTCAGTGGACCGACCTTGTTGTGACCTCTTGGTGCGTGCCGATGTTCAAGGGTAATCCACAGGCCGAGAATGACACCGATCAGCAAAGCGCCGAGACCGACCGTCATCGAGGCCTGTTCAGAAAACAGGGTGACAGAAAGGGCCGCACCTCCAAACCAAACGCTGAGATTGATGACGGTGATGGTGATCAACCGCTTCCCAAATGACCAGTCGGGGACCTTGGTTGGAACAACCCTCCACAACCACAGAAAAATGGCATTGAGAAGCATGCCAACAGGCACCATGCCCATCGCCGGTTGGAAGGCCGCATCGGTTGGCTCAGCCAACCACATGAAGGCGGCTGCGGGAACGATCGTGGTCGGAATAGTTCCTAGAATACCACCGATGAGTCCACCGAATTTCTCAATCGCAACGGTCACCGCAATGGCGACGAGACCTGCGAGTAAAGCGGCCAGTAGAATCTGGCCCTGAGGGCCCATTCAATCATCATCCGGATCGATATCTTCGATTAGTACAAACTCATAATCACCTGTTGCACTGTCATAATCGATCGTTGAGAAGATGACTTTCATCTGTCGATCTTCAAACGGGTCGTGGAACCATGGTTGTCCACGGCGGAAGATGCTGAGAACGGCTTGGGAGTCAGGCATCCCCATTTTTCCATTGATTCTGTAGATTGCGCTTTCTGCACCCTCATCGAGCAAATCGTCGCCTTCTTGGCCACGGATAATGGTGCGCTGCATCCTTCGCGCCACGCGCATGTGTACGTTGCAACCTAGGATTTGATGCCAATCGTCATCGCCTGATTTGAGATAACACTCGTTATGCTTCATGAATTTCCACTCTCGCTCTGTATTGTCAACTT
>CALCEF010000045.1 GCA_937901365.1 uncultured euryarchaeote
TAATGCCCATGGCCCAGCAAATGATTAACCTCTTCGATTTTGATACAGCTTTACCCAAATTCTCGATCCGAACCCTCTCAATTCCACTTTGGGTGACAATTTCATCCCAAGATGTGTTCACAATGTGAGATCTCCATTCCTCAAACCCCTCGGTATTATCGTCGATAAATTTCCAATCCAAATCCCCCTCGTCCAAAATAATCTTCGCAATTCCCTGCAGTAGTGCTTGGTCTCCACCGACACGAACCGGGTAGTGCTCATCGGCAATCGGTGTACCTCTGCCGAGTAGCCGGATGATTTCTTGTGGGTGCTTGAATCTGTTAAGTCCAGTTTCCATCAATGGGTTGATGCTAATCACTGAACCGCCATTGCGTTTTGTATTCGCCAAAGCGGATAACATTCGCGGGTGATTTGTGCCAGGGTTTTGACCGATGACCAAAACCAAATCTGCAACATCAAAACATTCGAGTCGTACTGTACCTTTACCAATTCCAATCGCACCAGACAATCCCACACCACTTGATTCGTGGCACATGTTACTGCAATCTGGGAGGTTGTTTGTACCAATTTGGCGGGCCAACGTACCCCACAGAAATGCAGCCTCATTCGATGCTCGTCCCGAAGTGTAGAGCACAGTTTCATTCGGATCACTGGATTCTTCGACAACTTCTGCAATCAGTGAAAACGCATCTTCCCAACTGATTTTTTGGTAGTTATTTGAACCGCTTTCGAGAATCATAGGGTGAGTAATTCGACCAAGTTTGTCCAATTCCATGTCCGAATATTGCGACCACTCTTGAACGGTTTTTGACGATAGCAAATCTGGTGTTAGCCGTTTTTTTGTTGCTTCCGTGGCGAATGCTTTAGCCCCATTTTCACAGAATTCAAAGCCTGAGCGATGGTTGTCAGGATCTGGCCAAGCACAACCCGGGCAATCGTATCCATCAAAGCGATTGACAGTTCGCATGGTTTTCATCGTTCGAGAAAATCCAGCTTCGGAGAAACCGATTTTGAAAGATTGCGCTACACCTGCAATTCCAGCAGCGACACTTTTCGGCCTGCGAATTTTCAATTTTTCAACTTCAATTGGTGGTTGCGCTCTGACACCTTCACGCATTCACATCACCACTTTGTTTAACCCTGTAATCGCCATGCACCGGAATAAACATTGAATCGCAAATCCCTTGCAAAACCGATGAGAGTCATTCCATGCTGCCTCGCTAAATCAATCGCGAGGGTTGTAGGTGCTCCGATCGCGATGATACATGGCGAACCTGCCATCACCGCTTTCTGAACCATCTCAAAGGAAACCCGCCCACTCAACAAGAACCCGTGATTAGAAAGTGGCATATTTGCGAGTGAACGGCCGACGACTTTGTCCATCGCATTGTGCCGGCCAACATCCTCAGCAACTTCGGTAATCTCGGCATTTTCGCTAAACAAAGCAACAGCGTGAACCCCTCCTGTAGTTTCGAAAACCGATTGCATGCTGCGCAACTGCATCAATAGCAATTCGACATCCCCTTCACTAATCGAAAATCCGTTTTCTGGTATTGCGGGGGGATGTCGTGCCATGATTGCATCTAGTGATGCACGGCCACAAACACCACACGAACTTGAGCGTGCGAAGCCTCTCGTGTGTCCATCAACGGAAATTTGTCCCTCGATCAATACGACATTGTCCTCAACACGAATCGAATCTACATCGCCCATGTCTGAAAGCAGACCCTCCGAATACAGCAATCCCAAAGCCAACTCGCGGTCTTGTCCTGGTGTTCGCATCGTTGTAATCCATGGCTGACCATTGATGTGTATCTCAAGAGGTTCCTCGACCGCGACATTTTCCTCGAGTGGACGTGCCTCGCCATCCACCACTCGCTGCGCGGCTACACGCTCCTCCATGCCACCCCGTGTGAGGTGACGCTTCATGGCCCTGTCGGAAACACCTATTCAATCGGGACGACTTTCACAGGTATGTCCATGGCCTCAGCCATTGCAATGACAACGTTCGTCCATTTACTCGTATTCGAAGGAAACGCCAAAACATGAGTTGCAGCATCGAGCAACTGATTCGTTAGAGATGTGGGGGCAGCATCCCGCCCTCCATCTTCAAGCCCTACCCTAGGGGCATTCCACTCTTCCGAAAATACAGCAAAGGCGATGTTATTGTTATCTGCCCACCTTTCAGCGAGGTAATCTACACCGCTCGCTCCACCGGTGATGATGAGATCAGGATGGGCCTCTTCTTCGGCCCACTCATCCATGGCTTCTTCGACAATTGAGAAATCGTAGAATCGGCTTGAACCGACGACTACGAGGTTGATAATTCTGCCATCTTGGTTCAAATCTTTGCCACCGAGACGACCGATGACTTCGCTACCCGCTTCTTTTGCCATGAACTTGTATGGACGTGTCAGGGGATAAACCCATCCATTCAGAAAAAATCACGAAAAATGGCGAAAATATCACGCAGCCCGCTTTTTCTGCTCTTTCAACAGCAATTTGCATCGTCGCACTTGTTCCTTCGCCCGTTTCTTGTTTTCACCCTTCAAAGGCTCTCCGACATCCTTCCCCATCGATTGGTTGAAGCAATGGATTGCATTGTCATATGATTCCAATTCTGCATATGCAGTACCCATGTTATACAGGGCATTTCCAGTTGTCAGCGCCTTGTCGATTCCAAATGCCTTGTAATAATTCTCAATCGCTTCTTTGTATTGGTTCAGATAGTAGAAACAATTGCCACGTCCATTGAGAATTTTGATGGCCATCGCTTTATCATCCTTGAATGAGGGCAACGCTCGATCAAAGCAGGATAAAGCCTCTTTGTGGCGATCTTTGTTGAGTAATTCAATGCCTTTGTTGTACCATTCAATATCTTGATTTGCAACACTTGAAGAGTCGGCTTGCACCTCTTGCACTTCCATGATACCTGCTTGTGCTTCAAGAGCTGCTGCGGCCAAATCCACCTCTTCACTGACGGACTCATATACAACGGGTTCCGGTTCCTGCACGGTATCCAAGGCTGCTTCGTGAGCCACAATTTCCTCTGTAGAAATGGGGGTAATTTCCTCTTCTTCCTCCTCTTCCCTTGAGAATGCAGCCCACGGGTCCTCCTCCTCTTCTTGCACATTTGGCTCTACGACTTCAGGCTCTGAAATTTCGTTGTTCTCGGGCTGTTCGAGAGGTTCCTCAACAACGCTTGGTTGCGGCGCAGGTTCAGAGACGTCGGCGCCCAAGCCGCGGGCCTTTTCACGACATGCAGCGGCTTTGTCTTCGCTTCCTGCAGCACTAAGTGATCTGGCAAGTCCTAACCAAAGTTCAGCATCCTCCTTGTTCGATTCAAGCAATCCTTTCCAAAGGGTAACAGATTCTGCGTGTTCACCCAAAATACTGCTGGCTCTCGCGCGCAGTCTGACTTCACCTTCAGTCAAAAATCGCAGGGCTTCCGATGCCATGTCCGGGCCTGCCGGTAGAGTTCTCGGGAGGTTTGCATCTAACTCGAGGATGCGCCCCTCACCTTCAGCCAAATCGATTAGCAACTCAGCGAAAATGACTCCGCTGGCATGACCCGGCTCAAGAGTGAGAAGGGCCCTGAATCCAGACAGTGCATTTTCAATTTGTCCAAGTTCCATTGCTGCTAATGCCAATCCATTTGCAGCCTTGACATAATTTTGGTCCAAATCGAACGCACTCTGGAAACATGCCATCGCACCTGCAGTGTCGCC
>CALCEF010000046.1 GCA_937901365.1 uncultured euryarchaeote
CATCTTTCGGTAACATCCAGATAGGCTTCATCAATACTGGCCTTCTCAAATTTGTCAGCTCGTTTGGACAATATTTCCATCACTCGATTTGAGGCACGACGATACAACCGGTGGGCGCCACGATGGTATAGTGCGGGTCCCAAGGGTTGTCCAGGGCAGCGGCGCCAGGCCTCTGAAATCGGCATTGCACTTCGCACTCCATATTCACGAGCCGCATAATTGCAGGTGGAGACGATTCCTCTACCCTGACCATTTTTCGGATCACTTCCAATGATTAATGGAACATCTGGGTCCAAACCGTGATGAAGTGTTTCAACTGCAGCAAAGAACGCATCAAGGTCACAATGGATCAAGATTCGCTCCCGCATGCCAACAAATGGAAATCGATGGCTCAAGAACTCTTCACTCAAGTACGGCTCTGTTGACCACAGAATGAGGAATTCCGCCGGCAAAGAAATCGATGATCAAATCAGCCATTTCGAAACCGATTCTAGCCTGAGCTTCATGGGTTGCTGCGCCGATATGTGGGGTGCCGTGAAAGTTCGCATGTTGCAAAAGTGGGTGATTACCAACCGGCTCGACCTCAAACACATCGAGTGCACAACTTGAGAGTGTTCCATTTTCCAACGCCGTAAGCACATCATTTTCGTTGACGACTCCACCTCTTGCACAGGAGACCAAATGGTTACCACAAGCGGTTCCATCAGCACCAATTCCTGGCATCATTGCAAGGGTTTCTGAATTCACTAGGTGATGCGTTTCATCAGTCAAATTGCAATGAATTGCGATATGCGTACACATTTTGAACAAATCTCTCACATCAGCGTGAAGAGTACATTGCTGCTCCTTGGCAATATTGTCAGGCAAATATGGGTCATAGGCATGTAACTCCATTCCGATTGCTCTAGCGACTCGACCAACTCCTTGTGCAATTCGACCAAACCCAATAAATCCAATTCTTTTCCCAGAGAGTTCAGTGCCCTTGAGTGCCTTTTTGGTCCATTGCCCACTGCGCAAATCGCGATCAGCAGTTGGAATATGACGGGCCGATGCGAGCAAATGTCCAATCGTTAATTCAACTACAGATTGAGTGGAAGATCCTGGAGTATTACACACTAGAATGCCGGCATTCGTTGCGGCATCCAAGTCAATGTTGTCAACTCCGACCCCTGCTCTGCCAATGAGTTGTAATGAAGGGGCATCTGCGATCGCTTGAGCAGTCATTTTTGTCGCAGAGCGAATGACGACGGCATCAAACCCATCGAGTGATTGCGGAGCCAAATCGACTTCATGACCTGCCTCTTGTAACCTTAGAACCGCATCCGTGGCCATGCCATCAGTCACTGCAATCTTGGCCATGTTTCTGCGCTGTGAATCCACTCCTTCAACATACGCATGTTCATAGACGGTATTCAGATGGGTCAATACATGTCGAGAGAGACACCTACAGTAATCGACGCCGAGGCTCATTGCGATGGTCCCTGTGGCGTATATGACCCAGCCAGTGCCAGAATTGCCGGAGAAGCCGTGCAATCAATGACAAAGAAGATGCTTGAACTTGCTAAAAACCACAGTGATGATTGCTGTTCAGCAGCCTACATCAACACGATGAGCCGTTATGCAGCCATCAAGGAAGAAGAAGCACAGAAGTGCAAAGATGAGTTACTCGTTCTGTGGACTGATTTCTTCAAGCCGCAGCACCTTGAATCAATTCCTGATTTGCACGACACGTTCTGGCAAGCCGCCAAATTGTGCAGCGCTTGCAAGGTTGAAGTCTCAGCGGAACACGCTCAAGAATTGATGGATGCGATTGAGAACATCCACAATATGTTCTGGAACGTGAAAGGCCGCAGCGAGATTTCGTGGATTCGAGCGAGCTGAGGCGCATTGGCCACCATTGAAGTGCGAATTCACGGCGACAGCATGTGGCCTACATTTCGCGACGGCGACAGCATCGAGGCTGTATCGGGACAATTACCCGAACTCGGTGACATTGTTGTGGCCAAGCATCCTTGGAAAACAATACACATTGTCAAACGCGTGAAAGAAATTCTGCCCAACGGATATTTCCTTGAAGGGGACAATCCAGATCCTACTGGTAGCGAAGATTCGCACAATTTCGGCCCGATTCCAACCGCATCGATAATCGGCATCATTAGAAATTAATTTCCGCTTGAGTTAAGACCAGATGGTCAGGCATACGGTTTGTGGAAGAGGATTTCACGAGCCTTCTCATTGCCGTAGGCATTTTGCTGACACCAGTGATTCTCGCCCTACCGCTTCGCTTCTGGTGGACGTATCGAGTTGGCAATGAACCCGAGCATGTTCGATATCGTCGATGGGTTCGGCAGGTATTAGATGCAGGCGAACCCCTATCCACACGCCGCCAAGAGTTGGATCATTTGGCCAGAGGTTTACCAATCGACGCATCTCGACAAGGTCGAATTGAAATGGATGTTTTGCATCCACTCAAACTTCCCCATTTTATGCTTCTACCAGTGTTGATTCTTTCACCGTTGGTGGGTTTAATTGGAGCCATCATTTTTGTCCTATTGTTCCCATTAATCTTGGCTGCAGAATGGTTGCTCATCGATCGGGGTATACTCGCCAAGGTGGTCAACATCGTGATGAGAGTGATGCACTGGGGCATCATCGGTATCCATCGACTCGACAAAGGGGTTCGCGATGAAGATGCGATGGTAGAGCATATGCACCGGCTACCTACCACTGCATTCCTCGGTTTGTTTTGCTACCTAATCGTATCCTACATGCCGCTTCCCACATGGATGGGAATTACGCTTACAGTACTACTATTCCTTCTTCTAACAAGTATCATTGTCATTGTCAAGGCCGCATCGCACGGTGAACTTGTTTTCGCGGATACAAGTCAGCGAAGGATGCAACCGATGGAGCGCTTAGTCGATGATATTCTGGCCCCAGTGGTTGGCCTTGGTCTTCTATTCTTGTTGAGCCGCCAATTGTTTTTGACCCAGATTGGCGCGAGCAATTCTCCTTTCTCGGATCCCATTTGGTTTGCCGCAATCGTCCTCATAGTGCTTTACAGTGCAGCAGCAGTAGCTATCATGGTTGAGATTTCGTTCTTTGGTCTTCGCTCTGAGAGAGTCAGAATGGTGTTCCAAAATCAGATGGTTGAATTGCACAATCCCGTGCTATACGCCTTCACAAGAGAGCATGACAGAATGGAATTGAATCCACTACGTTCGCTGAAAGAGCATTTGGTTTCAAACGGGGGGGATCTCGAAAAGACTGACGCCTTCGATTTCGAGGATATGCTGAGGACTCCCTCGACACTTCAAGAAGGTGAAGACGCCATTCCACCTGAGAAACCGAATTTGAAGGAATTTAAGGGGCTTTAGCGGAACGATTTCCCACAACTGCAGGCCTTCTGCGCGTTGGGGTTGATTACTTTGAATCCACCACCCATCAGGCTATTGACAAAATCAAGGGTGATGCCTGACAATTGAACACTATCTCTGTCGTGGACGGCGATTGTAACCCCG
>CALCEF010000047.1 GCA_937901365.1 uncultured euryarchaeote
TGCAGGGCAAGCACCTGCTCGGCAGGTTGCACTCGGGGCTGGCATGCCGTTCAGCACTCCAGCCACAACCATCAACAAAGTCTGTGGTTCGTCTTTGAAAGCCGTCATGATGGCTGCAAATAGTATCCGAAGCGGAGAATACAATGTAATCGTCGCCGGTGGAATGGAATCGATGACAAACGCTCCATATTTCGGCCAAAAGATTTCGAGAAACGAATTTGGTGAAATGAAGCCTACGATGATTCACGACGGTCTGTGGGATGTCTACAATGATGAACACATGGGAAACACAGGAGAAACCATTTCCGAAGAATTCGATATTTCTAGGGAAGGTGCTGATACCTTTGCTGCTCGATCTCACGACCGCGCCTTAGCGGCTTGGAATCGAGGGTGGATGGATTTCGAGGTAGTTTCCATCCCTGGTTTGGAACGAGATGAGGGGATTTCACCCGGAGGTGACCTCAGTGAAATGCGCGCTGCATTCCAAGAAAATGGTCGGGTGACGGCTGGCAATGCTTCGCAACTCTCGGATGGTGCCGCGGCAGTTCTAGTCGCCAACCGAGGCGCGGCAGAGGCGAACGGTTGGCCAATATTGGGTACCATTCTCGATTATTGTACAACTGGTGTTGAACCTGCCAGAGTGATGGCTGCACCAATTCCTGCAATCGAGTTATTGCTGAATCGAAATCAATTGACGATGGATGATCTTTCTTTTGTTGAACATAACGAGGCCTTTGCAGCGGCTTCCTGTGCGGTTGCAAAAGCTTGCAATGTCCCTGACGAGAAAATCAACCCGCATGGGGGCGCGGTTGCCATCGGTCACCCACTGGGTGCAACGGGTGCGAGATGCTTGATGACACTCATCAATGCACTTCGCCGTACAGGTGGAGGGAAGGGAATCGTAACCTTATGCCTCGGCGGTGGCAATGCTGTGGCAATGCTCGTCAGCGCCTGATTATCGGAATCGCTCACCAATCATCTGTGGCAATCCCGAAGGTGGAGGACGCGCTGGAGGTGGTGGAGCCCGCTTTCGCCCAGTAATCAGCACTACAACGCCGAGTAGAACGACAATTCCACCCATGCCGATGATTACTTTGGTATTGGCATCGAGTGCAAA
>CALCEF010000048.1 GCA_937901365.1 uncultured euryarchaeote
AAGGCCTGAACATCGGATGCGACATCTGGTGTCTCAAGCAAATTGTAATCTGAATCACGGCGCACAGCCACAAATCCCGCTCTGCGCACAGCTTCCTGCAATTCGACTTCGAGCGCACAGGTTTTTTCGGTCCCTGAGGCTGATACCACATTTTCTTCCATCATGGTCGAACCAATGTCATCCGCGCCTCCAAAGAGCGCCATTTGGGCAACATCCAGACCCATGGTTGGCCATGAACCCTGAATGTGTGAGATGTTGTCAAAGAACAGCCTGGATATTGCTACGTGGCGAAGGTACTCGGTCGGACCAGCACCCAACTCAATCTTGTTCCGTCCTTGATTTCGTTTTCCAAATACATTGGTTTCGAGTTGCACGGGCCAGGCGACGAACGAAGTAAATCCAACCCAGCCATTGTCATGCGCTTGGTCCTGCAATTGCCGAACCCGCTCCATGTGTTTCACACGATCTAGTGCAGTTTCACCGAACCCGATGACGTTGGTTGCTGACGTGGTCAGGCCCAGCGACTGTGCCTCATGCATCACACGCAACCAATTGTCCGCACTCCCTTTCTTTGGTGAGATATCTAGACGCACATTGTCGACGAGCATTTCCGCGCCTCCACCTGGTAATCCATGCATGCCCGCTTCCTTCAGTGCCACAAGCACGTCAAGTGTTGACATTCCACAGACTTCTGCAATCCCCTCGATTTCGATCGGTGAGAAGCAATCAAGAGCGATGGATGGGTGCTCTTTTCGTAAATACCGAATCAAATCTGTATACCATTCGAGTGGCAAATCGGGATTCACTCCACCTTGCATCAATACTCGAACACCCTCTACATCTTCTAACTCAGCGAATCGGGTTGAGATTTGTTCATAGGTTTGTGTATAGGTTTCAGAATGCCCTGGTGGGCGATAAAATGAGCAAAATTGGCAGTTGATTGTACAGACATTTGTGTAATTCACATTTCGATCAATCATGTAGGTGACCTGATTTCCAGGATTCACCATTTTGCGGCGCTCAAATGCAGCACTGCGAAGGAGGTTAAAGTCTGCTTCCTCATACAAAATCGCTGCATCTTCTACGCTTAGGCGTGGAGGAGATGGGCCACGCTGCGCATCAAGAATTTCCTGCCACAATTCGACCCCTCATTTGGAGCCGACGAGCGCTTCAATTTCAGTGATTTCCTTCGGACATTTTGCCGTCAGTACGACTGGTCCAGATTCTGTGATTAGAACATCATCTTCGATTCGAACACCGATGCCAGCCCACTTTGAATCGATCTCCACATCTTCTCTCCATGCGCCAAAATACAATCCGGGCTCGATTGTCAGAACCATGCCGGGGGACAGCACTCTTTCGGGTTTGTTGTCACCTTGGCGCCCCCCTCCCACATCATGAACGTCTAGGCCAAGGAAATGACCAGTTCCGTGCATGAAGAATTGGCGATAAAGGCCGTTGTAATCTTCTCCCAATGCTTCCTCAAAGGAACAGTCCAAAATACCCAAATCAATGAGTCCTTGAGCCAAAACGTGTGATGTCGCATGATGCATGGCGCTCCATGGTGAACCAGCTTGACATGCATCAATACCTGCCAATTGTGCTTTCAGTACAAGTTCGTAAATGGCCCGCTGTGCCTCGGTGAATTTTCCATTCGCGGGAAACGTCCGGGTGATGTCGCTGGCATATCCATCAACTTCGCAACCCGCATCAATCAGAACCAATTCACCATCCTTCATGACATCAGTATTCTCATTGTAATGCAAGATCGTAGCATTGTCGCCACTACCAACAATGCTGGGGTAAGCCCATTCAGATTGGTGGTATAGGAAGCAACCTTCGATGACTGACTGCATATGCCATTCACCCATACCAACCTCACATTGGCGCATCGCTTCAACATGGGCATGCGCGGCCAGGTCCGCTGAATACTGCATCAATGCGATTTCACCTGCGGATTTGACTACACGCAACTCATCGAGTATCGGCCGAGGGTCCTTTGGTTCTTCATGCAAAGCCAACTCGACAATTTCGTCAACCTCTCCATCTAGCGATTTGATGTGGTATATGTCCTCAACATTGTCGAGTAATTGCGATAGATTTTCTCTTAGATCATCACGACTCACAGTTTCGTCCACAGGCCAATTCGCGAGTGCACCTTCCAATCCAGGTCGTCTTCCCGTCCATGTTTCCTTTTCGATATCACGGGGTTGTACATAGAGGCGGCACATCCAATTGTCACCATTGTGGTAGAATGCAGCAACTCCATCCTCTCCATGCCATCCTGTGAGGTAGTGAAGGTAGGAGTTGAATCGATGCCTATGATGCGTATCTCGGCTTCGGATGGAGACAGGGTTGTTGGTGATGATTGCAACCGCACCGGTTGCCATTTCCGAGCAGAAATCATGCTGACGCTTTCGCATCTCGGAATGTGAAATCCCTTCAGGGCGCTCCCCCAAGGCAGAGGTCACTCTATCATACATCGACATTGCCGAATCGCCGACCCTTCATGAGACATTCGGGTCATTCCCGTTTCCACTTTGGGATTGATGCCGCCTCACCAGAATACCGTCGAATCACTGCAAACAGCAAGAAAAGCGCCAATGCGCTGGTGCCAACAAGAGCGAAAATCACTAGCAAACCGCCACCCTCATCACCGACATATGATGGATCTGATGGTGTGTCTTGTACTCCAAATACCACACTAATCGTATCACTCGCCCCATCATTATCGGTGACCTCTAGCATCAAAGTGTGGGGTGCTGACAGATCT
>CALCEF010000049.1 GCA_937901365.1 uncultured euryarchaeote
GCTTGATGCTCTTCGCGACCAGGGAAATATTGCCCCTTCCAATTTCCACGCTCAATCTTCCTCTTCTCTGCAATTTCTTCCGGCGTTGGGGGTTTGTGCAGGAAGATTCGACGAATATTCCGCGCGGTCATTTTTCCTGTTAGGGTCCGCGCAGTTCCAGAATGAAGTGCACGAATTCTCCATGTTTCACCTCGATGCTTGACAATTGTCCCACAAGAAAACACTTTTTCGGGGTCTACTTCAATCGTGTCGGAGAACGAAATCTCAAGGTCACTGAATGTGCGCTTAATTCTCGCTAAATCAATGCGAGTAGCCCATACACGCTTCACACTCTTGGCGTCTAGAGTTCGCGGTTTATCATCGCCGTCGGTTTCTAGACGAGTCACTCTCCACAGAAGGTCCAAAGCTTCGAATTCGTCATGAAGTGTAAAAATTTCATCTTCATCCACTTCTATTTCATGTGGAATGGATTCTGCACCATCCGATAGAGTGAATCGAACGGTCACAGGTTTTGGGTTGCGGAAAATGACGGTGTGAACATTGCCACAACCCTCACATCGGAGCAGATAATCGATTCCAGCATCATCCTTGAGCGCCTTTTCTTTGAGAATTTCATGGGCTTGTCGCGTGTTACAGCTCGGGCAACGTGTGACGTTGTCCAACTCCTCGACACCATCGTCCATGAGAACTCCTCCAAACCGACCGGCTCACCGGGGGTATTTCACGACATCCCATGCCGCCGAGATTTGAAAACCAATTGCGTACCCGCCGAAGCGTGGGACTGAGTATCGAAGACGCTTTGGCAGCTTTGCTGGCCAAGAATCCTGATCAACCAAAGGATGAGCCCGAAGTCGCCTCTTCTATTGGGGCACAGCTTGAGCATATGGAACTCGATTCGATGCCGACCAGTTTGCGGCGCCGTATTCGGGATATCATTGCTCGCGTCCAGCCAAAACGTGTATGTGAAGTCGGTTCGGGCATCGGACATTTGAGTGCGTGGTTGGTTGATCATTGGTCAAACAATTCACCCCCTGAGCACTATGACATGATTGAGGCGGGTGGTAAATTCGGAGTAATTTTGACTCGACTACTCCGGCGTTATGATGCCGAGGATTGGGCCCATGTCCGCGTCGGGGAATTTGAATCACTGTGTGCGGAATTGGATAGTTGGCAAGCGGCCAATACGACTACGGACGAAGTCGCTGCGACCACATCTCCCCCTCTGCGTGCGCCCTACGAGATCATCATCGTCGATGTGGGTGATATCGGCAGAGTTGCTACAATCAAGCGCTCGTTCGAACTTCTTGTTCCTGGTGGCCTTATTCTAACTGCAGAGCCCGAAGTTCCCGTAGATGATGTAGGTGAAATCCCAGAAACGGGTCCAGAGAACGCTGATCAGGCCCGTGTTGCTGCCTTCAATGAATGGACGCAATTCATATCGGAAATTAGTCAAACCAATCCTGTCGGTTTTGTACCATTATTTGGTGGCACTTTGGTTGGAATTATTCAGGCTTAACTGGCCATTGAAAGTAAGGCGTCAACCTTCAATCGCCCATATCCGTAGTAATTGTCATGTTCACCTTGCCCCTCTTTTGGTGTCACACTGTCTTTGATCCACTCTTTGACATCCTCAACAGTATTTCTTTCACCGCCCGAAGTACCGTTTTGTCCCAAATCAGGGCGGTGTTCTAGGAGGTGTGCAATCGCCCCACTCACCCAAACAGTGGCGCCACTTGTTCCAGACCCCCATGCATAGAGAACGTCGGTATTGATTTGTGCATTCAGGATGGGCAATCGTTCGCCAGGGGCCACAAGTTCGGGTTTCTTATCAGGGTCCCACCGACCAAGGGGGTGCTGCAACGTGAACCCGTTGTTTCCTATGGATGAGTTGCTCCAAATCGTACCGTCCGTATCGATAGCACCAACACAGATTACATCTTCCACTCCACCCGGGCTAGCAACATCTCCGTCATCATCTGGTCCACCGTCATTTCCAGCGGCAGCGACCACAAAGATGCCTTGGTCAATGGCCCGATCCACGGCATCTTCCAACGCATCGGTTTCAATGAATATCCAGTCTATACCCT
>CALCEF010000050.1 GCA_937901365.1 uncultured euryarchaeote
ACAAGGAAATCCATGTTTCCATCACCGTTGATGTCAGCGATGGAGACATCCGCTGCTACGTAATCGCCAATACCTGCGAGATTGTTTGTAGACCATGTGCCACCTACACTGCTGCGAGTGGCGTATGACACATTTTGATCCCAGCCTTGACCGATTGCAACCATGTCTATGATGGAATCACCGTCAGTATCTGCAATGTCGAAGCCGTTAGCTTCCACTTCGTTCATTGCAAAGACGTGGGTACCCGATGTTGCTGTTACCGGGTTCTCGTATTGGTTGGATACACAATTGTATTCAAGGACGGTTACATTGTCCCAGTTTCCTGGGCTAAAGCCTGTTTGTGGACCATTGTATGGAGGAGCAGTCATCATCCAAATGTCAAGGTCGTCACAATCTCCCTGTCCACCAGGAATACCGCCACCAGTGACGGTTTCACCCCAGTTTCCAATTGCCATATCGTAGTAGAATGCATGGGTCAATGGTACGTTGGTAACCGATTGACTGGTCTGTTGAGTGGGGTTCGGACCACGCATAATCATGATTTCCATGTTGGTAATTGATTCGTCAAGGAACAATCCGACAATGTCATCTTTGCCGTCATCGTTGACGTCAGTTACCTCCAATCCGTAAAGATAAGGGGATACAGAAATTGGTGCAGATCGTGTCCAATCTTCGACGCGTTCACCACATTCACCCCAAATCACAGTCATATTGCCAAGGGGTGGTTGAGCGCTACCGGCGACCCAAACGTTCTGACGGAAGAAGACAAGGTCATTGGCACCATCATCATCGATGTCACCGATTCCTACTTCGTTTGCATTCGCCATATCGAACCAGTGTGCACGTCGGGATGTGTTGGCTGAAACCCACAGATCTTCACGATCTGAGAAGTCCCCATCCTCATTGTAGAGGACGGAAATCAGCATTCCCATTTCACTGGCAGATACGATATCTGCATCTCCATCACAATCCAAATCGCCAGATGCGATTGCCACTGGATTTCGCTGTGCGGGGTATGTCTCAACGTGACTTGCACTGACGGCAGGAATCATCGCTACGAATAGCGAACCCAACATCAGGGTGACAAGTGCAATACCGCGCACGCGGGCTTTGTTCATATTCTTCTCATGAGCTAACATGTTGACCACTCTACCCGTCCGTCATGACGACTCTATTCAATAGTTACTCTCGCGTGCGCGTGAGATGCTCGCAATAAATGGCCCGCAGTGCGCCGATTATGGAGTAAGTATGCGGTTCAACACAATCACGAGCGAAAACGAAGAAAATGAGCGAAAAAAAACGATCAATCTGCCTCTAACCAACGGGGATTTGGTCCATATCCAAATCGGTCACCGCCATGAACCTTGACTAGCTTTCCAAGCCGCCACATTCCCTCAAGCCAAAGTTCGAGTTCCGTTCCCGAACGCTCAAGTTGTTCACATGCTGCACTGTCGATTACTGAAATTGGTAAGGCTGTAACCCCAAATTTGCGAACGGCGATTCTCATCAATCGTTGCAACCATGCTTCAGCGATTGGATCGGTCGAGACTTGTGACATAATCGGTTCTGGTTCGTCCATTTCACTGATGAGATCCGCTAATTCTTCAGCCGTTGGAGACCGAGGGTGCTCAATTCCCAACTTTTCCATTTCCGCATCTAAATCCATCTCTCCAATGATACGGCGAACAGTCGGTATTCGGCTTGGGTCCGGAGGTGGCCCCGGTAGTTCTACAACCGCATCGGATTGAAGCAATACTGGTTCTTCACCGTCCGCTTCAATTGATTCTTCATCATCGGTATCTGGCTCTTCCTGTTCCTGGAATGTTCGTCCGGTTGCTGCCATCGGTTGAACCCAACCAACATCCAGCAAACCAATTTCTTCTCGTAGAGCATTGACCCACTCCGCATCCCCCTGAATTAGAACATCGACGTCTTCCTCTGCAACGCGGAAACGGAAGCGAACCGGGCCCTTGAGCACAGACATTGGAAGGGCTTGGCTCGGAACGGTCTTTGAACCACACGGCCCGAAGGGCCGTAGAATATTGAATTCAAGATGAGGCTAAATTCCGCAGAACTGTCTGCAAGATTCCGCCATTTCGATAATATTCCACTTCGACTGGTGTGTCTAATCGGACGGTGGCATCAAATGTGATTTGAGTGCCATCGACCTTTGTCGCCGTGACTGTAATTGTGCTGAGAGGAACGAGATCTGCACTTGCTGGAATGTCATAGGTCTCAGTACCATCGAGGCCGAGTGATTCGGCGTTTTCCCCCGCTGGGAAAGTGAGTGGTAAAACGCCCATGCCTACTAGATTAGAACGGTGAATACGCTCGAAGGATGTTGCAATAACCGCCTTTACACCAAGCAACAGTGTCCCTTTTGCTGCCCAATCTCTGCTGCTGCCAGTACCGTATTGCTCACCAGCGAGAACGATGAGAGGGACGCCTGATTCTTGATACTTCATCGATGCATCGTAAATCGATTCAACCTCCCCTGTTGGGAAGTGGGTTGTGTAACCACCTTCTGTACCGGGTGCAATTCGATTTCGGATTCGAACGTTGGCAAATGTTCCGCGCATCATCACTTCGTGATTGCCTCTGCGGCTTCCAAATGAATTGAAATCGCGGGGAGATACACCGTTTTCGATCAAATATTGACCCGCTGGGCCAGAATGAGGGAAGGCACCTGCTGGACTGATGTGGTCTGTAGTTACAGAATCACCTAAATTGAGCAAAACATGAGCTCCTTCAATCGATGAAATGGGCTCGGGTTCGGGCTGAATACCCTCAAAGAATGAGGGGAGGCGTACATAGGTACTTTCTGGCGCCCATGGATAGAGATCGCTCGCTTCGCTAGGAATGGAATCCCACCGAGGTTCACTCATCACTGTCGAATAACGCTCATTGAACATTTCAGGAGTAATGGCCTCAGCCATCACTTCACGAATTTCACCGTCCGTTGGCCAAATGTCCTCAAGCATCACTGGCTGACCTTCAGAATCTGTTCCGATCGGGTCCTGTTCAAAATCAATATCCAATGTTCCTGCAATTGCATACGCAACCACCAGAGGAGGGCTCGCCAAATAATTCGCCTTTACTTTCTGATGAACGCGACCTTCGAAATTTCGATTGCCTGAAATTACAGAGCCGACGATGAGATTACCTTCGTCGATTGCGGCTTCAATTTCCGGCTCGAGCGGCCCCGAATTACCGATGCAAGTCGTACAACCATATCCAACATTGTGAAAGCCCAACTGATTGAGGAATATTGTCAATCCGGCCGCATCATAATATTCGGTCACAACACGGCTTCCGGGGGCTAAACTTGGCTTGCTCCAAGGGGCCACCTTCAGCCCTTTTTGAACCGCATTTCTTGCTAGAATTCCCGCGCCCAACATCACTGATGGATTTGATGTATTGGTGCATGATGTAATGGCTGAAATCACGATGTCTCCGTGCTTGAGTTTGTAGGTTTCACCGTCCGAACCCACCACCTCAATTTGTTGCCCGGTTTGGGTAGCATCTACTCCATGGCCAGAATGACCAATTGGGGCAACAAGACTCTCATGCCAATGCGATTTCATCGCCGACAAATCTACGCGATCTTGTGGCCGCTTTGGCCCCGCCATAGCAGGCTCTACATCCCCCAAATCAAGAGACAGATTTGAAGTGAATTCTGGTGTCTCGGAATCTGGTGTGTAAAACATTCCTTGAGCACTCAAGTAGCGCTTGACGTTCTCGACATGCTCGGGATTCCTCCCAGACAATCGCATGTATTCCAATGTGGTCTCATCTACCGGGAAAAAGCCGCAAGTCGCCCCATATTCTGGAGCCATATTGGCGATGGTTGCCCGGTCGGGCAATGTTAGAGATGCCAGACCTGAGCCGTGGAACTCAACGAACTTGCTGACAACCCCATGCTCACGAAGCATTTCGACGATTCGCAATGTCATGTCTGTGGCGGTAACTCCAGGGCGAAGTGTACCGGTTAATTCGAATCCTACAACCTCTGGCAGGAGCATGTAAATCGGTTGGCCGAGCATCACAGCTTCGGCTTCGATTCCACCAACACCCCAGCCTAGAACCCCTAACCCATTGATCATCGTGGTGTGACTATCGGTACCTACCAAGGAATCGGGCATCCACATTCCATTTTCTTCCCGCGCGACGCTGGCAATCCATTCGAGATTGACTTGGTGAACAATGCCACGCCCAGGCGGGACAGCGCGGAAATTGTCGAGGCTTTGTTGTCCCCATTTGAGGAATTGGTAGCGCTCCATATTGCGCTGATATTCGATTTCCAAATTGCGCTCTCTCGCATCGGGGAATAATCCTGAAACATCGACTTGGACCGAGTGGTCGATCACCAAATCAACAGGGACCTGAGGATTGACCTTCTTTGGGTCGCCACCCAATGCTACCATGGCATCTCTTAGAGCCGCAATATCGACCACTGCAGGCACACCGGTGAAATCTTGCAGAATCACTCGAGATGGCATGAATGGGATCTCTGCAGGTGATTGGGTAGGCGACCAAGCGGCAATTCGTTTGACGTCATCTTCAGTGACCAGAAAACCATCGCAATTGCGCAAGGCTGCCTCGAGTAAAACACGAATTGTGCAAGGCAATTTATCGAGTTGACAAAGGCCTGCTGATTGCAGCGAATGCAAATTCGCAAAGTGTCCTAATTCGCCATTCGACATCTCAAATGTCGATGCGGCTGAGAAGGGGTCGTCACTCGCCATGTTACGACGACCAAGCGGTTATCCTTGAACGTCACTCTCAAGCCGGTCACAAAATGACCGCCGACTCAAGAATTACGTCAGCGAACGGTTTGTTGTCGTCATCGGTTGGTACTTCGCTAATCTGAGTAACATAGGAACAGCCGGATGTGATCGTTCCAAAGACCGTGTGTACACCGTCTAGGTGGGATGGATTACTATCTTCTGGAATGAGGAAGAATTGGCTACCTCCTGTGTTTGGATTGTTTGTTTTAGCCATCGAAA
>CALCEF010000051.1 GCA_937901365.1 uncultured euryarchaeote
CTTATACCCACTTCCTCGACGACAATGGCATCATCATTGATGACATGATTTTCTGCGTCGTCAGTGAGACCGAAATTTTGGGAGTCCCCAATGCGAGTATGATCGACCACATGTGGAACCATTTCCACACGCATATAGCAGATGGTATCAGCATCGAAAATATATCTGAAGAAACCAGTATTCTGGCTCTACAAGGTCCAGAATCCCCCAATATCTTGGGCTCGATTCTTGGCGAGGAAAATGTTGTTCGTCATTTCCACGGTCAAGCGATTACTGAGAATTCTCTGGGTATCAGTGGCTGGATTCAAGGCACTGGATATACCGGCGAAAGGGGCTTCGAAATTTTCGTCCCCAATGACCAAGTCAAGACGTTATGGGATGCATTGCTCGATGATGGTGGCCATGGCATTTGCCCAGTTGGTTTAGGGGCCAGAGACACGCTTCGAATGGAGAAAGGTTTCCTGCTTTCAGGACAGGATTTCTGTCACCCTGATTTGGGCGGTTCGGAGGACCTTTCTAGAGATACAGCTGAGACGTTCGTACCGTTTGGGTTGAACATGGATCACGAATTCATCGGCAAGGCTAGAGTGGCTTCTACCAAAGCCCAACATCTCGAAGGCGGCGGCATCAAATGGCTGGGGCTGAAAGCCACTGGAAAGGGCCCCTTCCCAAGAATGGGTCACGCGGTGATGAAAGATGGAATTCAGATTGGAACCATCACCTCTGGTGGCCCTTCACCGAGTCTTGGAAAAGTTGGCATTGGGTTGGCCTACCTCGAGGGTGTTGAAGTCGGCGAAGAAGTTGAAATTGCAGTCAATCCTCGTCGGAATCTCCCAGCGGTCGTCGTTCGACCGCCGTTCATCTAGACTGAACGTTGAAATGGGAACGCCCAAAGGGCGTTCGCATGCAAGCGCGCGGCCGACTCGTCATCTCGACCCTTTTGTTGCTGATTCTCGCCCCTTGGGTGGCTTCGATTGATGCGATTGAGGAACCACCTGAATCCGACCTATCTGAAGCATTCCCCATCTTGAACGATGCTCAGGTTGATTCAATTCTCAGCACTGGGGCAAGAGGTGTAACGACATGGGTCAAACAAGGTACTGCGGATACAAGTGTCAACAACGGCCCAGGTGATTTCAATAGTGTTTGGATCAGTGATGTCGTCAATTCGACCAACAACGCTGTCATCATCGCCGGTTCATATCGGGGACAAGTTCTCTTCGATGGTGGTCCGTCACCCACGGTTCGCGATGAACGAACGGCTTTCGTCGCCCATTTGGATCAATGGGGTGGGTGGACTTGGTTCAAGCATACAGGCAAGCCAAGCGACTCTGTCGGTTCAGCACATATCGAAGAAGCCACAGAAGGCCCCGCAGGAATTTGGGTTTGTGGATGGATTACAGACACCATCACATTTGGAGAACATTCTGTGACAACAGGTGGCCTATACACCGACGGATTCGTGGCTCTGTACAACGTATCACAAGCAAGTTGGGATCTGGTATCCACTTGGGGTGGTCCGTTAAACGACTACGCCAATGGGTGCGCTGCAACCGGAGAAGGTTCCGTCTATGTCGCCGGCTCTTTCCGAGATACGGCACAAATCGGTGGTAGTCAATACCAATCCGAGGGCGGCTCGGACATGTACATCCTGAAAGTTGACGCCATGGGTGGATTTGCTTGGGTTCAAGCCTGGGGTGGTTCTTACAACGACAACCTCACAGGTGTTACAATCGATGCGATTGAAAACGCCTACATCGTTGGATATTACAGAGACAATGTTCTCGATTGGCCTAGCAACCACATTGTGACCGCGGGTCGACCATACAACGGATTTGTCTCCAAGGTAAACCCAGCTGGTACCTTCCAGTGGTCTAGAGATATTGCAGGTGGTGTCAATGGACAGGAAGTTTATGCCTCATCGGTCGCATTCGGAAACGGCGACATCTATGTGGGTGGCTATTTTGATGGCAGTGCTGAATTCCGAAACGGAAATTCAGTCACACTGCAATTGGTCGGCAATGCCAGCGCAGTGAATGGCTTTGTTGCTTCCATAGGCACAAACGGAGGTTGGGTTTGGGCTTCAAGAACAAGTGGACAAGCCGGTTCTGAACAGTATGTTTACGATCTCGCTGTCGGCCCTCTGGGTACGATTGCAGTTTCAGGATATTTCGCAGATGGAAATGAGTTCTGGACCAACGGGACATTCGGCCCATTCCTGCTTTCCCGAGCCCCTGGTGCTGAGGGCTTTGTCGCTGGCTTAGATCAATATGGAAATTGGATTTGGGCCACTAACCTCGGTGGAGAAAAGGACGATATCGCCCATGCTGTTGCTTGGCAGGGACTTGGTCGAATCTTGACAGCAGGTCGTCATTGTGTCAATCTCGATTTCGGCTGTGGTTCAGCGTTTGGAGATACCAACAAGAGCACGGTTTCCTACATAGAAGGGGCCGGATTCGTATGGGCCTTCCAGGTCGACACAGATTACGATGGTGTGGCTGATGTCGATGACAACTGCCCCACCGTCAACAATACTGCACAGTTGGATATGGATGGTGACAACATCGGTGATTTATGCGACGGTGATGCGGATGCAGATACTTTGGATGATTATTGGGATGATTGTATTGGACCATCCACCAATTGGAATCAATCCATTTGGACATTAGATCGAGATGGTGATGGTTGTCGAGATGATACCGAAGACGATGACGATGATGGCGACGGAATCCTAGACGCTACAGATGGATGTAATGATTTCACTACTCGACACAATTGGACCAGCGGGCTGGCCAACGATTACGATGCCGACGGTTGCCATGACACCGATGAAGATACAGACGATGACAGCGACTCAATCCTCGACGTTGATGATCTATGTCCGCGATATCCATACAACCGAAGTTGGACATCAAGTGTTGAGAATGATCATGATGGCGATGGATGCGACAACACTGATGATGACGTCGATGATGACAATGATGGCATCAATGACCTCGACTCAAATGGGGAATTGCTCGATCAATGTCCTCGTGGTGAATTGAATTGGGTTTCCGATTCAAGCAATGACCAAGACGGTGATGGGTGTATCGATGCGAGCGAGGATCTCGACGATGATGACGACGGTGTTCTCGATTTCATTGACGATTGTCTAACAGGTGCCCTGAATTGGAATTCACAAACTGAAACTGACAGAGATGGAGACGGTTGCCGTGACTTTGACGAGGATGATGACGATGATGGCGACGGATTACTCGATGATGACGACGCTTGCCCAGTCGGCGATATTGGTTGGACTTCTACACAGAGCACCGACGTTGATGGTGATGGTTGCCGCGATGCAGGAGAAGATTTGGATGATGATGGCGACAAAGTTGCCGATGCAGGAGATGATTGTCCAAGTGGAATGACCGGTTGGGAATCAAACCCCACCAACGATGCAGATGGAGATGGGTGTCATGATGAGGGTGAAGATCTCGATGATGACAATGACGGATTCAACGATGACTCTGACGAATGTCCAGGAACACCACCAGATGTAACCGT
>CALCEF010000052.1 GCA_937901365.1 uncultured euryarchaeote
ACCGTCATTCATCTAACGGCCAAAGGCCGACAACAAGCCTCGGCGTTGGTAACGACAGCTGGGCATTCCATGGAAATCGAGCCGACAGATGGTTTGCATGGCCGAGAAAATGAAATCGCCCAATTGCAATCCGCGCTGTCTGAAGGCGCAGCCGTACTCACCGGGATGCCAGGCATCGGCAAAACCGCCTTGATCAAGTCGCTGTGCCCGCCGAAGCGCTACGTGGCAATGGATGCCGCAATGGATGCCCAAAGTCTCGTTGCAAAGTGGCTTGAAATCGATGATGCTCCACTGGATTTACAGGCTCAAATCGAAATACTATCTGAATCATACACGATTGCCGTAGATGAACTGCAAGAAGTTCACCCAAGACATCAAGCGGGTGTGCATGCCCTCCTCCAAGGCTTGATTGATTCTAAGGTGAGCGTGATTATTGGTGTCCGTGCTCCTAGCCCCTTTGAGCATCATCCTCGCTGGACTGGAGCAATCACCCTCTCTGGACTGGAGGCTGAGGCCAGCCACAAGTTGCTCGGCGAATCCGTCGATTTTGAAACTGCACAAGAGGTGTGCGAGGCACTGGATGGTCACCCACTTGCTCTACACCTTTGGTCTCCATCTGATACACTTCCTGAAGCCAGTGATGCAGTGCAAGCCTTTGTTGAAGAGACCATATTGTCTCGGGTTGAAGGTAGAGAAAGAGAGGATCTTGATGCTCTCTGTGCAGAACCCCGACCAGTCATGGCTTCTCACCTCGATGCAATCGATCTCGACCCATTGGATGCTGCGGCTCTGTTAAGATGGCCTGCTGGCCTTGTTGAGGTTCAACACCTCATTCGAAATGTTCGCAGAGTGGCTTGGGACGCCCCTGAAGAAATTCATCTTCAAGCGGCCCAACGTTGGTCGAAAATCGAAGATGGAGATGCTCGCTGGTTCGAAGCATACCATCGCATACTAGCGGGTGAAGATAGCACTGAATTTATCCTCGATCATTCCGAACATATTCTTTCTGAAAGCGCGGCAGCAGCCGTTCTTCTCGACGAAGCACTACATGCGCTTCCAGAGGCCCACGAATTGCGTAGAATGGCCGCCACAGTCGCCCTTGATCGAGGCGAATCCAACATTGCCGCTGATTATCTGAGTGACCTCCCAGAACCCGATTATGCTCTGTTGGCTCGCCTTCACAGATCTCAGGGTGAAATTTCTGCTGCGGAAGAGGCTGAGAGCCAGGCAAGGTCTTCGGCTTCAAAATCCGATGCGGCTCGCATGCATTTATCCCGAATTTCTGGTCTAATCGATGATCGTTTGCCAGACGAAACCGGTGATTTGGCTGCGGTCGAAAAAGGTCTATCCAATGTCAACATTGGAGATTTGGAAGATTCCCAGAAGCGCTCAGCCATCGTTCTCATCGCCATCTTACGTCACCGGATTGCGATGCTTCGCAGTGATGCAGATGCAGCCGCATCCGTTCGCAATGATTTAGCCGAACTCGCAGATGGAGACGACCCTCTAATCGATCGATTGTCCCATCTTGAGACTCTACTTCTCTCTGATCCAGATAGTCCGAAAAGGTTGGAGGCAGAATCGGCAATGCGACGCCTCGTTGGACGAACCTCCGAAATTCTACAGCATGTATCCCTTGGTTTAGCTCTGGTTCAGGCCCAAGCTCGTTCAAACCCACCTGGTGCTGCAACGACATTGGAAAATTTGCGGGCAATGCCCTTGCCATTGGATCAGGCAGCAGGCCGTCGACTCGACGCACTGTTGTGGTATTGGCGAGGTGAATTGGAATCCAATCACAGGCTTGCATATTGGCGAGAAGCCATCCTTAGATTCCGTCGAGCAGAATGCCCTCGGGCAGCCCGTTCACTGACTGCGAAATTGCACAAAGCACTGTGAAAAATTCGGTTTGGCCCTCCTAAGGAGGGCAAACCGGAGGCCGAAAGCATTCAATGGGATGTGGGACCGCACGATGGCATGGTGGCACGAGCAAAGGGCGTCATGCTCCTCATTTCCGTCCTATTGCTAGCCAGTTGGGTTCCAGTTGCCCCCGCCGCTTTCGATCCCCCCGAATCCTTGGAAACTGAAGGGCGTGCAACCACCACATGGTCAGGCGTGATGACACTGACCAGTGATTACACGGTTGCAGCCGGAGACACTCTCGTTATCGATGCCGGAGCGACCATCCAATTCGATGACGGTGTTCGCCTTTACGTTGAAGGTGAACTGGATGTATCTGGAACTTCTACCAGCCCTGCTACAATCACCCGCTCAGGGGATGCAATCGCTCACGAAGGAATCCAGTTCAATGCCACCAGTCGTGGCCGAGGTAGCATCATCAATTTCCTCACAATCGAGCACGCAGAGTGGGGCATTACCATCTATGACAGCAATCCAACATTGAACGATGTTTACATCGAAAATCCCGATTATGTTGGTGTGGACATGTTCAACAGCGCGAATCCAACGATTCAGCGATTGACAATCCAAGACGGGGGCCAAGATGTCGCCTCTTCGTCGGTCAACAATCGATATGGAATCGGCCTCTCCATTGGCGCCAGTAGCAACCCTCTCGTGTTGGGCGCCACCTTCGACAATTTGACGACAAGAGCTGTCAATATGTGGGGTGATTCTTCTGGATTCTTACGTGATCTCGTCATCAGCAATATTTCGGCGGTTGGTGCAGGAGGTTGGCTTTCTGCAGGCATTTGGGTCGAAGACAGTGTCGTGTTGTTTGACAACGTGAGCATCGATCGTTCTGACAACGGTATCTGGGTTCAACACATCAGTCAAACAGTGAGTACTCGGCCAACATTTTGGGACACCACCATCACCAACAGTATGTATCGAGGCGTCTATGTTGAACAGTATAATCACTCAAATTTCAATTCACCACTAAATGCAATCTTTGACAATTTGGAAGTCAGAGATTCAGGTGGAATTGGAGCCAAGACTCCAGGACTTTGCTACCATGCAATCGGTGTCAACACCAGCGGTGTAGACATTCGTAATTCTCGCGCTCTGAACAACGCTTGCAACGGATTCAAGGGGTACATGATCGATTCCGCCACCATCGTCGATAATCTGACGATTGTCAACAGCGGCGACCCCGTATCCAACAGCAACAACGATCGTGCAGGAATGTTCCTTCGAAGTGCAAATTGGGCGAGTCAATTCCGTAACATCAGTGTCACAGGAAGTCCGGGCAATGGAATCCATCTCTCAAAGGCCAGTTTACAGGGCCACACATGGTCGGCGTTCAACAACACAGGGCATGGTCTCTACGTCGATGAATCTCATCCAGATGTAACCGGAATTACAGTTACCGACAATGGACTCAATGGCCTTCGGGTTTACGATTCGAGTAATGTAGAACTGTTTGATTTGGTCAGTGCAGATAACGGAAATTTGGCCATGATTCCAGAGCAGGGTTTCGGCATGACCTTTGAGAGATCAAACGATGCGATTTCAGGGACCAAGAACGTCTCTTGCACAAGTTGTTCTTCGACCAATGACGCATGGGGTGGAGTTCGAATTGAGAAGAGCATCGATTTGCAACTACATGACCTGGTGGTCACCGACCCCGGCAATGGTGGTCTCGCTCTTGAAATCGACAATGGCGCTCTCATCTTTGATGGATGGGTGGACATTCACGGCCTAGACGTTCAGGCCAATCGAACAGGCCCCATCGTGCAACTCTCTGACGCCGAAGCTCGAATCTCGGGCGTTCGCCTCAATGGAACCCACAACGGGCTCGCATGGGACGGAAGTGATGCTACGATCGCAAGTTCGCTCTCGGATGTGGTCCTATCGGGTCAGAATTGTCTTGAATTGACCGATTTACATCTGGTGGTTGCAGACGCTGTCGATCTTTCGGCCTGTACTGGTCAAGTCAACTTGCGGGATTCAACGGTCAACATGTCTCATTCGATTCAAGGCACTTCAGTAACGTTTGACATGACTGGTCAGCCGAGTATTCTCCGCTGGATTGATTCTGATGATATCGGTTTACTGAATGTCGGTGTAGGTAGTATCGTGGACGAAATGTGGACGATGCATGTATGGGCGAC
>CALCEF010000053.1 GCA_937901365.1 uncultured euryarchaeote
CAACCGTTTGGGCCGGGTCTCATTTACATATCTCGTGCACGGCCCCCGCGTTGAGGGTGTGCGATGAGCAAGCGTTGGTTCCAAGCACATCAGCGTGATACATGGCGTCGACAAGCCCGTTCCAAGGGCTACCGCGCAAGGTCCGCATTCAAACTCAAGCAGATTCAAGAGAAATTCTCTCTAATTCGTGAAGGAGATTTGGTCCTAGATGTCGGTAGTCATCCTGGCGGTTGGACTCAAGTATCCGTTGAAGAAACAGGGCCAAACGGACTCGTCATCGGTATCGACCTCCTTGCAAGCGCCCCAGTTGAAGGTGCTCAAATGGTGATTGGGGATGTGACTGAAAAAACGTCTCAGGATACAATTCTTGACTTGCTTCAGACAGGTGTGAAAGTCGATGGTACATCGCTTCCTCCCGTTGAAGAAGGTGAAACACGTTTGTTCAACACCATCGTTTCTGACATTTCACCACGATTGACCGGGCAATATGATCGTGATCAAGCGATTTCCCTTGAGCTGGTCGCCATGGTTTTCGATTTCACATTGCCCCTTCTTTCACCCGGGGGCGCATTTGTGACCAAGATATTCCAGGGCACCGGAATCGAAGGCATTGTGAATGCAGCAAAACAACGATTTTCCAGAGTGCAGCGATTTTCACCAGACGCCTCTAGAAACTCTTCGTCAGAAGTATTCCTTGTTTGTAAGAACAAATTGCCGCGACCAAAAAAGGGGTCGCGAAAAACATCCGTGTCTCAGGAATTGGATTTACATCTTGAATCTGAAGGAATCATCCAGCAAAAGGAATCAGAATCTGAAAACGATGTAAAGAGTGGATTTCGTCGTATACCAAAGAAAGAGTAACACATTCACTTTCACTTACCTCCTTGCGAAATGATGGTGGACCTAAAGCATCCATCTCAGTCGCTCCAAGGAGTTGAACAAATGTCTGTAAGTATGATTGAAAACAATAGCACGCCAGAAATTCGAAACAGGATCAAATCTCGTCAAAGCATTCTGCGATACGTAGGGATGCATCAAGCCCGGCAGCGCCCGAAGGAAACCCCGAGAACACGGGTTGAAAATTTAATCGCTGACCGCCCAGTTGGGCGAATTGAACTTCTCGTATTGCGCCGTTATCCCCGTAGGACTGTAATGTCAAATGGTTGGACTGGTTCAATCGCCGCCGCTTGTGGTCGCGATGAAACCGGAATGATTGGCATCGTTCTGTGGGGTGACCAAGTCGATCGAGTCAGAACTGGTGACATCATTGCGATTCAGGGAGGTTGGTGTCGATATAGCCAGGGCCAAAAGGTCGTATCCACGGGCCGAACGGGGAGATTGACCATCCTTGAAGCCTGAAAAGGCACCCGGTGACCTTCGGTCAACCATATTAAGGAGGAGTCGGTCGCCGGCTCGCTGAGGGTCTCTAATGCAGAAGCGCGCATCTACTTGCTCCGCATCCGGCGTACCACTAACGGACGCCAAGAGTACCTCTTTCCCATGCCCTAGTTGTGGGGAGCCAATCGGACGCTCCGAGAGATGCCGCAATCAGGCTGTAACATACTTCTGCCCTGCTTGCGGTTTTCAAGGACCCTGAATGGAGGATTTGTCATGGGCGAAGTTGCAGTGAAATACAAGATTATGTGCGACCCAGATGTCGAGGATGCAAACGCAGACGCAATTGCGACTGCAATGGGCAGTATGGCGAGCGATGTAGGCGTTGTTCAGATGGTAGAAACCAAACCCCTCGCTTTCGGACTGAAATTCGTCGAAGCTCATTGTGTGATTCAGGAAGGCGATGGCACCGTCGACGAATTTGAAGATGCGATTAGAGAAATCGTCGGTGTAGGCGAAGTCGAAGTTCTTGAGATAGGACGCCTTTGAACCCACTTCAGTATTGGGTCAACGGCGCCCGCATAAATTCGCGCATTAGAATTGTTGCATATGTGCCACTCGGTAGTGCGAATCTTAGGCGAAGACTACATCCATCTGGGTGCCACACTTCTCCTTCTCTTGGCCCTTCTGAGAAGCGATTACCAAGGTGTTCAGCCTCAACATCTCCCGCTTCTTCAACACTGAATTCGCTGAAGGACACCGTCAACGCCCGACGACTTCCCTTCGATGAGAGTCTCGGGATCCCGGTGACCTGCCAATCTTCATCCATCAGTCCCATATCTGTTAGCACTTGTTTCTCAATCTCCCCTGGCTTGGAATTGCTGTATGTGCTTTCTCCACCAGGTAGGGCTGCTGTGACCGCCAACCGTCCGCGCTTGCAATTGCGTACAATTCGCTCCAAAATTTCAGGTTCGGTCTCAACCAATTTGGCCATATCGATTTTCCCATTATCTTGCACCAATCCAACAACATCTCCCTCGATGGGTTCAGCTAATGTCAATCCCTCTTGTAATCTCAAAGCAATGATCCGATTGAACGCCTCTGATTGTAGACTGTGCACCATCATCAGTTGCAGATTGTTCGGGAGTTTTCGAAATGCTCCGACCCAGTCTTCGGGTTTCCTCGATAAATGTTGCAACATGTCGCGTTCAAATCCGAGGTGCTTCGGTATAATTTCGAGACACTTTTCCACATCGGCTGAATCCCTCCAAATCTGCCTGAATTTTTCGACCTCTGGTTGCTGATAAATCCCTGGCATTCCAAGGTAGGCATCAACTGCCCCTTTCCAATCATCAGCAATCACGGATCTTCCTACGATTGGAGTCACTGGTCGTGTCGCACCGAATCGCTGTGGGCCGATCCAATTCGGAAATTTCCCAGCACCTAATCTGAGTTCCATTTTTTCAAAAATTGAATTGACTCTAGCGATGGCATCCTTCGCCTCCAAGGGCCTCCCCTCGGAGTCTGCACAGCCCCGAACTGTGATGGTGAATCGATTGCTACTATGGTCTCCAAATCCCAACTTCTGATGGCTCCGGCCCAATACTTCAATTTCAACATCTGGCATGTCAATCGACGCGACTTTGTTTTGTGGCGCATCTATTACCAGCAATTGCGTTGTGATGGCCCGTTTGTCTTTCGTTCCGCTGAACCAGATTCTGTTCTTCGAAATACCCAATTTCTTCG
>CALCEF010000054.1 GCA_937901365.1 uncultured euryarchaeote
GTAATTCGCGATTTGATGACCCGCCCAACAATCAGTTTTCCTCAAAACATCAGTGTGTCGTGGTGCATAATGTCCACCCCCGATGCCAATCATCACTTTTTGTTCATGTCTTTCTTCATGCGGAATTGAATCCCATTCCCCAACACCTGAGTTCCCATCTAGTCCAAGTCCTATTTCCATCACATCTGCCCATGCTTCGGCAGCATCGACTCGGCCCCAGTGTGTTTCAGATGATCCAATTTCAATGAACATTGTAGGGACTGCAAGACAGGGTCCGTGATGGGTGGTCTCTATGGTTAACTCAAATTCAGGCACAAGTTGGTGTCGATGTGCGGCATCACACATCAATCGGTACCAAGAGGCAAATCTTGGATTTGGGAGCATGACTTTTCCTTTGATTCCACCATGTTCAGCGCGCTCTCCATGAGGGTATTCGCCAGGGACACCCAGTACATGAAGGGTCAGACTTGGTCTGCCACTGGCTGCATAATGTCTGGAGAGGAAAATCACCTCGTCGACACATTGTCCACTTCCCGAAGAAAATCGCTCATCTAACCCATCTTCCATCAGGAATCCTGCGTCAAACCACCATAGCCAAACGTCCTTGTTTTCATGTTTCCAAACACGTCCACCTTCAACGTTAGACTTCTGCACCCATCCACCCCGGGACAGAAGCGCATCGCCTTGGATGGTGGATGCAATGTCCTGCTCGGATACGAGGAGTAGTGTCACCATCGGTTGAGCCAATACGCCACTCCCCTTCAGCATTCGCTGCCCATTCCTTCATGAATCATGGGCTCTGCCACGAATCGATGTCGCTGCCAGACGCGCCAGCCCCCCCTCGGTTCTTGTTGACCAATACCGAGCGAGCAGTGCTCATCGACACGGAAGGGGGCGTATGCTTGCTTCATCCGGAACGATTCAAGGCAATTGATCCAATTTCCCATCCATTTCCTGGCGTCATTACCAATGCTGTTCTAATGGATAACAATCTACTCATTTCCACATGGGTAGAGAGAGAAATTTCCCTAGCAAGACTCGCTGCTTTAGATCTAAACGAGCCCCTTCAAGACGGCATCGCACTACCAGATTTGCGAGTTGCATATGAGAATGATAAAATCAACCATCACCATGTAGCAGGTTCTGTTTGGTCTCACATTCTCGATGCGGAACCACTCGCATTGTGTAAATTCGAAAACGACCTGATCTTTTGCACTCACCACCGCGGCCTCTATCGAGTCACCTCAAATTCAGATGAGGTTTGGAGGCGTAAGCCTCTCGAATGGGACTCACTTGTGCAACTTCCCGATGGCGAAGTACTCGTAGAACTGGTCACGAAGGGCGATTCTGTTTGGGCATTCTCTCTGGGTGGAGGCTGGGCTGAAATCGACGTGTCAGATGGTTCAGTTCGAAGTAAAGGTGTGCTAAAATTTCAGTCCAAAATCAATCGGGTATGGGTGAGTGATTCCGATGAGTGGTTATTCGGATTAAGTCATAACCGAATGGCTAGGTGGGTTCCGAATCACGAAGAGATTCAAGTTGAAAACACACAGGGCCCGATTCAGGATGCAATTTGGGTGGATGGAAGTTGGTTGATTACGGGATGGAGAGAAGATTTGCAGTGGAAACAGGACGAATCTCAATCCAACAATTTTGTGATGACTTCAATGGAGCGATCTGAAATCGGCCACCGAATCATAAATCGTGGAGATGACGGGTATTGGGTTTTGGATAATCGTGGGCAGTGGACACCTTTTGCAATGGAATGAACTGAAAGTCCGAAAGTAACCGTCAAAGAGCGTCCCTTCCAGTCACCGTGAGCGGGAGGCGTTTGATGGGGGTTCTCGGTCGGTTCATGGTCGGCGTAACCAAGTGCATGCCGCGATTTTTTGTCGCCGGTGTTGCTCGCAGATATGTTGCTGGAAAAGATATCAGTAACGCTGTCTCAGTGATGAAAAAACTCAGTGCAGAAGGTGCATGCTTCACGATTGATGTTCTGGGTGAAGAAATTTCCAATCTTGAAGAAGCTCAATTCTTTATCGATGAATATGACCGGGTCCTCGATGCAATCGTCGAGAATAATTTAGATGCCAATTTGAGCATAAAACCGACCGCATTCGGCTTGCTCATTGACGAGAAGAAGGCCTACGAGAATATCGAACGTTTGCTTCGAAACGCCTCAGAGCACGATATTTTTGTCCGCCTTGACATGGAAGATCATCGAGTAACTCAGCCCACAATTGACATCGTGATCGCGATGCACGCCAAGGGCTTACGAAATGTCGGCACTGTTTTGCAATCTCGACTTTTCAGAACAACTTCTGACATCGATTCAATCTGCGATCAATTGGGTGGTTATGCAGATTTCAGGATTTGTAAGGGGGTATATCTTGAACATGAATCCATTTCTCATACTGATTACAAGCCCATCGTAGATGCTCTTAATCAACACGTCAATCAGATTCTTGATCGTGGTGCATATGCAGCGATTGCCTCACACGATTTGCCGATTATCGAACATGCTTTAGACGCACTCAAGACAAGAGGGATGGGGCCTGATTTAGAGGATCCTAGATCTGATTCCGCTAATCCGCGTCTTGGCAAGGGGCCCGGTTACGAATTTCAGATGCTCCTTGGAGTCAGAGGAAACATTCGCCGTCGTTTAGCAAAAGCAGGGCATAGGACCCGAATTTACATCCCGTATGGGGAGAGGTGGTATGAGTACAGCATGCGCCGTTTAGACGAAAATCCAGACGTGGCAATGCACATTACAAAATCGATTTTCATGCCGTGGACCAATCGGAGATAATCAAAGATCAGCTAACCTTTGTGCGATGGCACCCATTGCCACAGCAGTCTCCAAACTTGCACCAACGCCCGTCAATTCAAATTGATCAGGGCAATTATCTA
>CALCEF010000055.1 GCA_937901365.1 uncultured euryarchaeote
AACAACCATTGACATGTATGTCACATACCGTGGTGCAGTAGTCGTTGGTGAGGAAACCGTCCAGGTCAGTTGATGCAAGCGTTGGTAGAGAATTGAGGTGATTGAATGAAACCTGAAGAAATTGCGGCCATGTCAGGTGACGAGAAGTCTTGGAGCCTTGAGGAACTCGAAGCGACCATGCTTCCAGGCCATGCTGAATCCAAGGAAGGACGCGACGTGATTTTCTCGTGGCTCGCCAAATACCAAGAGGCTAAAGCGAGCGGTCAGAACGCCATCAACGGCACTGTGGGTAGCCTACTGGAAGACAGTGGAGAACTCGCTGTCAACCCGGTGGTCTCCAAGACCCTGCGCGAACAGGCCGATCTCGAGATGAGCGCCTATGCACCACTACCTGGCCTGCCTCACTTCCGCACCATGGTGCAAGAGTTGGCGATGGGTGACGGGCTTTCGATTATCCAGCAGCACGGCATTCACACGGATGCGGTCATCACGCCTGGAGGAACCGGTGCGCTCTACATGTCCGCGCGCAATCTGCTCGCGCCCGGTAACGCCATCCTACTGCGCGACTTGCATTGGGGCCCTTACAACACGATTGCCAAAGAGTGTGGAATCACCACAGCGACCTGGCCATTGCACGGAGAAGAATCTCAAGTCGATGAGGAAGCATTGACCTCGATGATTGGCCAACTGATGAAAGATCAGGACAACGTCCTGTCTTGGCTGAACGACCCCGCTCACAATCCAACTGGAATGTCATTGACGGATGAAAATCGTGCGCGCGTACTATCCATCTTTGCCAAAGCGGCAGAAGACAACCCCGACAAGGGTGTGACCCTGTTTATCGACGGCGCGTATGCGGCCTATTCGAAGGAGCATCACGGCTGGGGCGAGACCCTAGCAGAATTTGCCAAAGAGTGCATCTGGCCGGGCAACATGCTGGTCTGCTTCGGTTTCTCTGCTTCCAAGAGCCACACGCTGTATGGTCAGCGATGCGGTGCGCTAGTGATGCT
>CALCEF010000056.1 GCA_937901365.1 uncultured euryarchaeote
AATATCCAATGTAGAATGTCGACCTGGAGATGGCGGAAAGTTCGCACGTTCAGGTGGTAACAATGCAATGCTGGAAACTCGAATGGGTGACAAAGTCCGCGTTCGATTGCCTAGCGGTAATCTCAAAGATCTACCTGCAAAATGCCGAGCAACAATCGGCGTATTGGCAGGACATGGGCGCACAGAGAAGCCTCTGATGAAGGCCGGTGCCGCTCATTATCGCGCAAAGGCGCGAGGAAAACTCTACCCAAGCGTCAGCGGTGTTGCCATGAATCCGGTCGATCACCCGCATGGTGGTGGAAATCATCAGGCCGTCCACGGGCCCAACAGCGTTGCCCGAACCGCACCGCCTGGACAGAAGGTTGGACATATCGCACCAAGCCGCACTGGACGCGGTCGAGGAAAGAGGAAGGAGTGATTCTGAATGGCACGTCGTAAGAAGAAGGTCATGCGTACTCCCAAGGCTGCTCGCCGTGCAGCGCGCAAGCGCCGCTCGGGTATCTCTGAGCGTCGCAAGAAGGAATTCACCTTCCGTGGAAAGACGGTTGCTGAATTGCTTGAACTACCCATATTCGCTCCCGATGAAGATCCAGATGCGTTGTCTATTGAGGGCATCATGCCATCCCGAGTTCGACGCAGTATGAGCCGTGGGTTTGCTGAAGGGATTACAAACGGTGGCTCAAACAAAGAGGAAGAACACTTCATCAATCGTCTACGTGACAATCCTGGAAAGGCAGTAAAGACACATTGTCGTTCCCTATACATTCTACCCGAGATGGTCGGTCGCACGATTGGCGTCCATGATGGTCGCTCTTTCAAGATGGTCGAAATCTTGCCCGAAATGCTCGGGCATGCTCTCGGTGAATACGCTCCAACCCGTCGCAGTGTAACACACACTGGTCCGGGTGTCGGAGCAACTCGGTCCAGTAAGCACGTGGCCCTAAAGTGAGGTGAAAAGAATGAGTCGAGATCGTTCCAAACCCCAGCCGGGATACACGCAATTGCTGCAAGGTGGCCGCCTCGCTGTTGCTCGCGCTGTGAACCGTGATATCCACCACAAGCACTGTTACCAAATTGCACGCGCAGTCAAGGGAATGTATGCTGGTGACGCAGTTGAATATCTCGAGAAGGTCATCAAGCAAGAAGTAGCCATTCCATACACCCGCCGAAGTCGCGCTGGTAAGGGTGGAAACACAATGGCAGGCCATCGAAAGGGCAAGATGGGACCAGGGAGATATCCTCGAAACGCATCAATCGCCTTCATCAAACTCATCGAGAGTGCCATGGACAATGCTCGCCAACATCACGAAGATATCGATGCGGAAGACATGGTCATCACTCACTTGGCCGCTCACCGTGGTCAAGTCAAGAAGGGAATGCGCCCCCGCGCACGCGGGCGCGCGACCCCAAACAATCACTACCAAGTCAACCTCGAGATTTTCATCGAGGATTTGAGTGCAGAAGATGAAGAAGAGGAGGATGATTACTGATGGCACAGAAGAGTACCATTCGCAATTTCATCGATCGAAACGTCGAGCGCCAATTGGTCCGCGAATTCTTGCTTTCAAAGACAGAGCGAGCCGGATTTGGTGGACTTGATTTCCAGCGCACACCCGAGGGGACAAAGGTCACCCTTTCCGCAGAGCGAGTTGGTATGGTCATTGGCCGAAAGGGCAAGATCATCAATGAGTTGCAGCGCCATCTACAGGATAATTTCAATCTCGAAAATCCACGACTTGAAGTTGCTGAGATTGACAATCCAGCTCTGAATGCTCAGGTCATGGCCAGCAAATTGGCCAGCGCACTAGAGCGTGGTTGGTATTTCCGTCGTGCAGGTCATTCTTCTTTGATGAACATCATGGAAGCTGGCGCAAAGGGATGTTTGGTCGTGCTCAGTGGTAAACTCACAGGTAGTCGTAATCGAACACAGAAATTCCAGAAGGGCAACATCAAGTATTGCGGTGACACTGCTCTACAGTTCATGGATGTCGGAAAGGCGGTTTGTGTGAAGAAACTCGGGACAATTGGTTGCACGGTTGCAATCATGCACGCCGATAGCAAACTGCCACACGAAATTCGCATCAAGGACCGACACGAAGTGGGCCTTTCTCCACTTTCAGAGGTCGCAATCATCAAGGAAGGAAGTGAAGAACTCCCTGAACCGATCGTAGAAGAAGCACCAACTGATGAAATTCTCGAAGAGGTCATCGAAGAGGAACCTGCTGCGGAAGAGGTTGTGGTTGAGGAAACTCCAGCCGAAGAAACTGCAACAGAGGAAGCGGTCGATGATTCGTCAACAGATGAGGAGGCGACCGAATGACACACCTAAAGTCTCGCGAAATCGACAATATGTCGGATGAAGCACGTCAGTCACGCCTGATTGAACTCCGCGAAGAATTACTCCAATTGCGCGCACAGCAAGCGCTGGGTGGTTCTTCCTCCAACATGGGTGCATACAAATCGACACGCCGGTCGATTGCACGCCTATTGACAAAAATGAATGAAAAGAAGGAGTGATCACTGAATGGCCGCAATTTGCAATCTGTGTGGACTCCCCGATGAACTATGTATTTGTCAAGAAATCGCAAAGGAACAACAGAAAGCAATCATCAGTACAGTTCGAAGGAGGTATGGAAAAATGGTCACGATTGTAGAAGGTATCGACGATACTGCGATCGACATTAACCAACTCGCTAAGATTTTGAAGAGTGCCTGCGCTAGCGGAGGAACCGTCAAGGGTCGAACGATTGAACTCCAGGGGGAACACAAGAAGCGTGCCTCCCAAGTTCTGAAGAAGAACGGATATGAAGTGGAGGTGCGCTGAATGAGTGACAGTATCCACATGCCATTCCTCTCTCGAAGTCTGACCGTCAAGGCATCTTCAGATGCCGATTTGGTCGGAATGTCGGGTATCGTGGTCGGCGAAACACGTCGTACCATCGCTCTCGATGTGAGCGGCGAGACCAAGACTCTCGCAAAGAACGTCATCGAGTTCACCCTCGATCATGAGGATGAACTCATTCAGGGCGCCATGGTGTGTCAGCGCCCCGAAGATCGAATTCACCGAAAATACCGGAGGAACTGAAATGCGAGACATCGGAATAGACGTCAGTGAGCCGACAGGCGAATGGGATGGCGATGAGAATTGTCCGTTCTACGGTTCCCTAAGGCTACGTGGACAGATTATCGAAGGCACCATCTCGAAGGTTGGTATGCAGAAGTCGATTATTGTCGAGCGTGAACACATACGCTACATGCCGAAGTTCGAGCGCTACGAGAAGCGAACCCGTAGTTATGCTGCTCATCTTCCATCTTGCATTGGAGAGGTCAATGTCGGCGACAACGTTCGCATCATGGAATGTCGACCACTTTCCAAGACGATCACATTCTGTGTCATTGAAGCGGAGGCGAGTGCATGAGGGGAATTTCTTCCAAGGTGACCCGTGGTCTACCGACCCAGGCGCGTATCCAGTGTGTCGACAACACTGGAGCCAAGGTTGTGCAACTAATCTCTGTGCTCAACACGGGTGGTGTGGCGCGCCGATATCCTGCAGGTGGTGTAGGCGATTTGGTCCGAGTCACTGTCAAAAAGGGTACACCAGAAACCCGCCGTCAGATTTTCCACGCAGTTATTGTTAGACAAAAGCGCCCATTCCGTCGTCCCGATGGTACTTGGGTGCAGTTTGAAGACAATGCTTGTGTGATTGTCAACGAGCGCGGAGAGGTCCGCGGTTCGGATATCAAGGGACCAGTGAGCCGCGAAGCTGCGGAACGATGGCCCCGAATCGCCGCAACGGCGAAACAAATTGTGTGAGGTGAAAGGAATGTCAAGCAAGTCCCCAAATAAGCAGCGAAAAGCTGCCGCAACCGCACCGTTGCACAAGCAGCGAAAACGCCTACGCGCACGATGTCTAGATCCGAACTATGCAAATGTTCGAAACGTGACAATTCGCGTCGGTGATGAAGTGGAAATTCATCGCGGTGACTTTGGACACCCCAATTCACAGAAGGGTGAGAAGGGTAAGAGACACGGAGAGGCTCGTGGCAAATCAGGGATTAGAGCGGCCGTAGCCAGTGTCAACACCAGTACCGGTCACATCATGATTGAGGGAGTTACACATTCAAAGGCAGACGGTAAAGACGAGGGAATTCCAATCCATTCATCCAATGTTGTCGTCGTTAAAATCGATGACAGCGACCCAATTCGCTTGAAGAAATTACAATCAAGAAATGGAGGCGATGACGAATGAGTTCAAGCCACATGAAGCGCTTGGCAATGCCACGAAGTTGGCCATTGACACGTAAGACAGACATCTGGATTTCACGCCCCCGTCCGAGTGGGCACCCGATTGAACGATGCATGGCACTTGGCGTTGTATTGCGTGACGTTCTCGGTGTAGCACAATCTATGCGAGAGGCCAAGCGTGCTCTTGCAACCCGCAAGATCCTCGTCGATGGTCGCGTGACAACTGACATGCGCCGTGGCGTTGGAGTCATGGACGTCCTCACAGTTGGTGATGAACACTATCGCTGTATATTGGACAGCAACGGCAAATTGCGATACGCATCAATTTCAGCAAAGGAAGCATCACACAAGTTGTGCCGAATCGACGGTAAGACGACAATCAAAGGTGGCGTTACACAACTTAACCTACACGATGGACGCAATATCTTGGTTGATGATGCAAACAAGTACAATACGATGGATTCCCTTGTTCTCGATGTTGATTCACAGAAGATCAACAAGCACGTCAAGTTCGAATCTGGAGCCAACTGCTACCTAATCGGAGGAAATCACATTGGCAGCACTGCCAAAATGAATGAATATGTTGTCAAGCGCTCGAGCAAGGACAACGAAGTTCTCTTCGATGACTTTGGCACAATTGTTGACCATGTTTTCGTGATTGGAGATTCAAAACTACCATTGGATGAGGTGAATGCATGAGTGAAACAGAAAACCCAATGCAAACACCTCGGATTACCAAGGTAACCGTCAATATCGGTGTTGGTGAAGGTGGCAACCGCCTCCTCCTCGCAGAGAAAGTACTCGGTTTGCTTTCGGGACTTGAACCCGTTCGAACCTTGTCCAAGAAGACCAACCGTGATTTGGGTACCCGTGAAGGCGCTCCAATCGGTTGCAAGGTCACATTGCGAGAAACTGAACACATCGACAAGTTCCTCAAGGACGCCTTCTGGTGTCGTGAGAACACATTGCCCGCTTACAACTGGGATGCTTCAGGAAATCTATCCTTTGGCATTCGAGATTACACCGACTTCCCCGAGATGAAGTATGATCCAGAGATTGGAATCTTTGGAATGGATGTCAACGTCGTACTTGAGCGCCCTGGCCACCGCGTCAGTCGCCGACGCCGACGCAAGGCGAGTGTGGGTTATTCACACCGAGTGTCGCGTGAAGAGAGTCTAGAATGGTTCCAAGGTCGATTTGACCTTACAGTAGTGGAGGAGTAAACATGGCAAGAGATCATGGAGAGAAAATCGGACGAACAGTCGGTTGCCGCCGTTGCGGTCGCAAGCGTGGTATGATTCGTCGGCATGGACTCAGATTGTGTCGCCAGTGTTTCCGGGACGTAGCCCCCCAGATTGGCTTCAAGAAATTTAGTTGAGGTGGTGAAGAGATGCAATTTGATCCCCTAAGTGACGCCTTTGTGCGAATGTACAATGCAGAGCAAGCTGGACATTACGAAGTCTCACTTGCCCCAGCGAGCAAACTACTCGACAACATGCTCAAGATTATGCAAATGTCCGGATATGTTGGTGAATACGAGCGTGTTACAAACGGTCGTGGTGACGCTTTCCGGGTCGAACTCATTGGAGCGATTAACCGCTGTGGCGTGATTAAGCCCCGACACAGTGTCAAGCGCGCTGAATTCGACAAGTGGGAATCTCGATATCTTCCAGCACGTGACTTCGGTCTACTGATCATGACCACCAATGATGGTGTCATGCATCACTATGATGCGAAGGACAAGAAAATCGGTGGCCGATTATTGGCCTACGTCTATTGAGGTGATAAAATGGTGAAGTTAGATCATATCAAACACGTCATCGAACTTTCCGAAGGTGTAACCTGTTCGATTTCAGACGGCATGGTCACACTGTCCAAGGACGGTAAATCCATCTCGCGTGAATTTATCCACTCACGTGTCAGTGTAATGATGAACGATGGCAATCCAGAAGTGTTCTGCGATCTTCCTCGACGCAAGGAAAAGGCACTTGCAGGAACATGGGGTGCACATCTACGTAACATGAACAAGGGACTTGCTGAGGGCTTTGAGTATCGCTTGAAGGCCGTTTATTCTCACTTCCCTATGACTCTCAAGGTGGATGGTTCCACACTCACAATCACCAATCTCTTTGGAGAGCGTGTCCCAAGGCAAGCAAATCTGCCTTGGACGCCTGCTGAAGTCACAGTCAAGGTCGAAAACAAGACCGAAGTTGTGGTCTCCGGTGTTGACAAAGAGAAGGTCGGACAGACCAGTGCGAACATCGAGCGTGCATGCCGCATCCGCGGCCGTGACCGTCGAGTGTTCCAGGACGGCGTTTACATCGTCGAGAAGGCATGAAGGAGGAATGGAAATGAGTGAACTAAGTGACTTGACCGTTGCCGAACTCAAGGAACTCCTGAAGGAGGCCGGTCTACCCGTCTCTGGAAAGAAGGCCGATCTCATCGCCCGCCTCGAGGAAGCAGACATCGAAGAGGACGTTGTCGAAGAAGAAATCGAAGAGGAAGACGACGACTTCGATGATTTCGATGACGAAGACTGGGACGACGAAGAGGAGGATTACTTCCATGTCGCAAAGCAGAAGCCTCAACTCGATGAGGCTACTCAGGCCGCTCTAGAGGCTCGAAAGGCACAGAAGAAGGTCCAGCCCAAGTTCCGTCGACAGGAATGGTTCCGCTACCGCCGCCTCTCAAAAACAGGATGGCGCAAGCCGAAAGGTATGCAGTCAAGCCAGCGTCTAAACCGAAAATATCGCAGCCCTATGGCTCGAGTAGGTTATGGAAAGATTGCCTCGGTTCGAAATCTACATCCTTCTGGATTCGAAGAAGTACTTGTCCATCGACCAGAGGACTTGGATGACATTGACCCCGCAGTTCAGGCCGCTCGTGTCGGTAGTACAGTCGGTGGCCGCAAGCGAGTTCTCATTCACGAGCGCGCAGATGAGTTGGGCATTCGTGTTCTAAACCGCAGGAGGGGTATCTGATGCAAATTACGAACCAGAAGAAGATGGCTGCACAGATTCTGAAGTGTGGTGTCAACCGCGTTTGGGTCGATCCACGATATGTGGATCAAGTTACCAGCGCAGTCCAGAAGTCCGACATTCGTGAATTGATTGAAGAGGGGCTCATCAAGGCTCGTCCAATCCAAGGAACCAGTCGGGTTCGAGCTCGCAAACTCGCTGAGCAGCGGTCCAAAGGCCGTCGCCGAGGTCACGGTTCACGAAAGGGTAGTGCCCGTGCGCGACTACCCAAGAAGAATCGCTGGATGCGAACCATTCGAAGCCAGCGCCGCACCCTCAAGGGTATGCGTGAAGATGGCACACTTGAAGCCAGCAAGTATCGCTACTACTACCGCAAGGCCAAGGGTGGCTCATACCGTTCAATTGCCCACATGAAGGCAAACATGGAGATCGATGGAATTTCACTTGGAGGTGATGAGTGATGGCACAGGGTAAACGCCAACGTCGCCGATACAAGCGCCGTTCAACTGGACAGACTGATTATCACCGCCGCCTCAAGTTGCTTCGAAGTGGTGCACCTCGCGCAGTTGTTCGAGTGACCAATACACAGGTCATCTGCCAATTGATTGGATATCAGCCTGAAGGCGATCAAATTATCTCAGCCGCTGACGGTTCTTCTCTTCGAGGCAAGTATGGATGGCCAAGTAAGGCTTCCACAAAATCTGTTCCAGCTGCTTACTGCACTGGATATGCGCTTGCAAAGCAGGTTCAGAAATCAGGCCACGACGAGGCTGTTCTCGACATTGGTCTTGCAGCATCGACCCCTGGGAACCGCGTATTTGCTGCCCTCAAGGGCATGATTGATGGCGGTCTATGGGTCCCACACAATGAGGACATTTTCCCAAGTGATGAGCGTCTCGCGGGAGAACACATCGACAAGAGTATCGCGGGTGCAGTCGAGAAGACAAAGTCCGCAATTGAGGAGGCGAACTGAGATGAGTGATGAAGAAAATACACCACAGGCACCGGGAATTGCGGCCGCTTGGGCCCAACCCGAAGAGACTGAAGGTGGCCGTCCACGCCGAGGCCGAGGTGTCGGTCCTGATCCGATGGAACAGTTGAGAAACTGGACTCCAAAGACACGCTTGGGCCGTATGGTTCAGAGCGGTCAAATTCTCACAATCGATGATGCATTTGCAACAGGAATCCCAATCCGTGAAGTCGAAATTATCGACGCACTAATCCCTGGTCTTGAGGACGACATCATCAATGTCAATATGATTCAGCGCATGACTGACAGTGGCCGCCGTGTCCGATTCAATGTCATGGCATGTGTCGGAAACAGAGATGGATACGTTGGCTTGTCAATTGTCAAGGGCAAGGAAGTTGCTGCGACAATCCACAAGGCGATTGTCAATGCAAAATTGAACATCATCCAAATCCAGCGCGGCAATGGGTCGTGGGAATCAGGACAAGGCGCAGGCACCAGTGTTCCGTTCAAGGTCACCGGCCGAGCGGGTTCAACTCGAATTACACTTCTACCTGCTCCAACAGGAAAGGGTCTGGTCATCGGCGACACAGGTCGCCAAGTTCTCACATTAGCGGGTGTGACCGACGTTTGGTCACGCTCAAAGGGTCAGACCCGCACTACCATCAATTTCGCCAAGGCGACATTCAATGCTCTCAAGCAATTGAATGCCCACCGGATCACCAAGCGTGATGAAGAAACACTGAACATCGTAAAGGGGCGTGTGACTGAATGACTTGGCTCGTAATCCGCGTACGAAGTGACCGAACGGTTGAGCGAAAAATTCGTGAAACCATGGAACACCTCAACTTGACGCGCGTCAACCATGCGGTTCTCATCCCTGAATCGGAGACCTATGCTGGCATGCTCCAGAAGGTCAAGGATTTCGTTACATGGGGAGAGGTTTCTGCAGACGCAATAGCTGGTCTCATCCGTGACCGAGGGCGTTTGGTTGGAGATAAACCAGTGACCGATGCAGCGGTCAAAGAGTTTTCAGATTACAAGACAATCGATGCATTTGCCAAGGCCATTGCCAGCGGCGATGCAACGGTCAAGGACATGGAGACGCTCAAGCGCGTTTTCCGTCTACACCCTCCCCGAGGCAACAAGGGATGGGGTGGCGTCAAGCGCCATTTCACAGTGGGTGGTGCACTCGGCTTTAGAGGCGAGGCAATTGAAGAGCTTGCAGCTCGAATGATGTGAGGTGAACAAAATGGTATCTCGTACAAACAAATTCCGTGGTCGCTCTCGCTACCACGGCCGAGGTAAGAAAGCAGGCCGTGGTGCAGGTAAGCGCGGTGGCCGAGGTAACGCAGGTCTCAACAAGCACCGCGTAATGACTCGAATCAAGTACATGCCTCGCCATTGGGGTATGCACGGATTCAATCGAGATCCAAGTCTCCGAATTCGTCACACAACCTGCAATGTTAGCGATTTGGCCAATCTTGTTGGTGATGGGGACAGTGTAGATTTGTCTGAGCACAATATCGACAAGTTGCTCGGCTCAGGCCAAATCACTACGGCAATTCACGTAACCGTTGAGCACGCGAGTGCAAATGCGGTCAAGAAGGTCGAAGCCGCTGGTGGTTCAGTCACCGTGGATGACGGCGAAGAATTCGGCGAATGGGAAGAGGAGTAATCCTTCTCCAATGGATGATGGGATAGAAGGAGGCGTGAAAAATGGTCCGCAGACCCAACGTTCCTGCTATTCTGATTATCTCTTCGATTTATTGGGGCGCATTGCTGTATTGGCAGTGGGATGAACTGTTTGGCACAAATCCTGACCACCAGATGCGCTCGCTATACGCGACCGCTTTGTCGATTCCGTATGTCGCCTTCATCATGTGGGGCACTTCGACCGATTTGCCTGATCATATTCAGGACATGAAGTTTGTAGGTCGTGGTCTGAAACCTGGAATTTGGCTCACCTTCTTCTTTGGTGCAGCCATATGGGGTTGGAACGATCCAGCTATGGTCGGCTTCCTCTTGGTCGGAATCATCCTGATGGGTCTGATGGCCGGTCTCTGTCTAACCTGTTTACTATACACGGGCGAGGAGAGCAGCCGTCTGTATGGTCTGAAACGACTGGTGGACGTTTATCCATCGATTTCCAAGCCAGAGGGCCACGTTCGCTTCAACTCGAAGTTGTGGACCACTACCTTCGTACTCATCATTTACTTCGCCATGACCAACGTCATGATTTGGGGTCTTTCTGAAGCCACAATCGACGTATTCAGCAGCTTCCGTGCCATCATGGCCGGTGCTTCTGGTTCGATCATGCACTTGGGTATCGGGCCCATTGTTACCGGTTCGATTATCATGCAATTGTTCGCAGGTGCCAAGATTATCAAATTGGATCTGGGTGACAGCGATGACAAGCAATTGTACCAAGGTGTCCAGAAGATTCTGGTTCTGATCATGATCCCCGTTGAATCCATTCCTCAAGTCTACGGATTCCTTGAAGCAGATTTGGAATTGGTCGGTCAGTTCGGTCAGGGTTGGGCCAACGCGATTATCGTCGGTCAACTGTTCATCGGTTCACTACTGGTATTCCTTCTCGATGAAATGGTTAGTAAGTGGGGTATCGGTTCCGGTATTTCTCTGTTCATCGCAGCTGGTGTTGCTCAGTCAACCTTCGTTGGAACATTGTCGCCTCTATCGGTAAACGGCGGCGCATTTGCATTGGAAAACCCACCTGCTGGAACGCTAC
>CALCEF010000057.1 GCA_937901365.1 uncultured euryarchaeote
TTGATTGGTTTGGTGGCTTTCTTACGCCTGAAGCGTGAATCAGAAAATGAGGACACAGAATAGGGCATCTATCTTAGAGGTAGGATGCATCGCCGAAGGCGATGGAACACCTCGAATCACCCTCAGCGATGATCGATACTGAGATTGCTGAGCAGAAGGCAAGGGTATCGAGTCTCGCGTTGGGGTGTGCTTTGGCAACCATTGCTACCGCCGCTTGGTACATGTGGCCAGCACTCGACGGTGATGCTGTTCTGTTCAACCGCTTGGGAGCGGTCGGATTGCTTCTTTCGGCCTCATTGCTACTGCAAGATTTAGTCGAACCAGACGCGCGCGCGCGTGGGCGCTTGGGAGCGGTGAGTTGCTTGGCTTGGCCGGCCATCGCTGTTCTCGGAGTCGAGGCATTGTCCACAACTGGAACTGTCCAAATTGGGCATGGGCTGATGTTCATCGTCTCAGGCGTCTGCTTTTTGGCCTCACGGGAATTGCTTCGAGGGAATTTGGATGCACAACGCTTCCGAGGTATCATGACACTAGGAGGTTCAACGATTGGAGGTGCTGTGATGATGTCTTCTCAATTTGAGCAAGATGTGATGATGGTCGCGTCCGCAATCTTGGGTTTGGGGGTCATTTCGGTGGCTATGGATTTGTTTGGTGGCGATGATGACCGTGCTGAACGTAAGCGATTTGGCAAGACATTAGATGCCATAGAAAATCGAATTCTCAAACTGCAAGCCAATGGTGTCAGCCTTGATCAAGCCTCGAGTCTTTGCCGGAATGCTTCAGATGTGGGTTACAGGAATCCCGAACTTGGATTTTCGATTCTTGAAGAAGCCGAAGAGAACATCGAGCGGACTTTGGCACTGGCTGAAGATATCTCAGAAATTCGAGATGTCTGCGCTGCGACCGTGGAGCAAGCGGCCGAAATTGCCTCAACGGCCAAAAAACCACAGCGCAGCATGGATGCAGGAGATCGTGAGCGAGACCTTGGGAGTCTACGAGAGGCTGAGATGCTGTATCGACGAGCCAAGAAACTCGCCCTGAACATCATTGAACATTGGAAAGCCGCAGAGGACCAAATCGCGGCATCAAGCCAATTGATTGCAGAACTTGAAGGAAGCCAGCATCAACAATTGCACGAATTATTGCTCCAGGCCAAGGAGGCTCTTGCCAAGGAAGATTGTGTATTGGCATTGGAAATTGCTGAAACCATTCCAGAGCATGTGTCCAACCTCGGTGAAGCCAGCGAAGGTGCCGATGAAGCGTATGAAGAAGCTGTCAAAATCATGGAAGAGAGTGAAGGGCTCGATCTCAAATTGTGGAACGAACGCCTTGAGAATGCGAAGAAACACCTCGATGCAGGCGAGTTCAGTTTGGCTCGCGGTGTCTCGGATGGTATCGTTCGCGAAGTGCGCAAAGAGCGTGAGGCAATGGGCGAAGTACAACGCGCACTGCGCCAAAAGAAGAAACTCAAGGAGCGCTGGAAAGGGCGTGCTGATGCAGATGAATGGGAAGAGCGCTTGAAGGATGTAACAGCAGCTTCCAAGCGCAAATCTTGGTCGCATGCTGGAGCGCTTCTGGAGAGGCTTACAGCAGATCTCGATACGCTGGATGCTGCCAGTGGAGATGCCGAAGAATTACTCACCTACGTTCGGGATGAATGGTCTGCCCTTCGCAAGAAATTGGAAGCGGGTGGCATCAAGGCCATCGATGGGGAGAGAGCGGCTTGTGAGAAGGCGGTTGGCGACGCCAAGGCCGCATTCGATGAAGGTCGACTGGAAGAGACGCTCAATGCCTTGGGCGAAGCAGATGGACTCATGGAAAAGTTACGCCGCAGAGTTTAGGTGAGTGAGATGGAAACACAATTTGCCTATGGCAGCAACATGGACCCTGCACAATTAGCTAACAAGAAAATTGAGATGAGAAATCCCCGGGTTGCAAAAATTCATGGATATCAATTTGGATTTACCAAGAAGAGTGATTATGACAGTAAATTGGAGCAACGGACAAGAAGAAATGGTAAAGCGAATATTTCTGAATGTGAAGATTCAATCGTTTGGGGCGTACTATTGGACCTAACCATGGATGAAGTTGAAAAGATGGATGAATCGGAGGGTATAGAGGGTGGCCACTATCATAGAGAACCGGTGGATGTCGTTACCGATTCGGGTATTGTCAAGGCAATTACGTATATTGCCTGCGCTGACAAATTGATTCCCAACACGACTCCACTTGACTGGTATCTTAAACATGTAATCGAAGGTGCGAAAACCCAGAATTTACCTCTTGAATATATCACGGAAATCGAAAAATTGGCGTTGCTTTAGTTTCATTATTTGGGTGTAAAAATGCAGTGGAGCGATCGAATTGAGAACCTGAAGAAGGTGACTGGATTCCCAAAGGCCTTGTTCATTAGCGATGATGGACGCGTGGTTGGAACCTGGATTATGGGTAATAATTACCAAGTCAAATCAGGATACTACGGAGGTTATCCAGCAGGATATCTAAAGCGAATCAAAGCGCTATTTCCTGACAAAGAAAGTGTGCTACACCTCTTTTCGGGCAAGGTGGATTTGGAAGCATTTCCTGGGAAAACTGTGGATATCAATCCAGACAGGGGTGCTGATTTTGTGGATGATGCCCAAAGCTTGGAGAACGTACCGATCGAAGATTTTGATTTGATTCTCGCAGACCCCCCATATTCGATTGAAGATGCAGAACGTTACCAAACGACGATGATCAAGCGAAATAAGGTCATGCAAGCCCTCGGAAAGAAGGCAGTGAAAGGAACTCATGTGGTTTGGCTCGACCAAGTATTGCCGATGTATCGTAAGGACGAATGGGATGTTGTTGCTGTGATTGGAATGGTCAAAAGCACCAATCATCGATTTCGGGTGGTCACCATTTTTGAGAAAAATTGTGACCCTGAATCTCAGTAACTGAGACGCTGGAGTTGGCGTCCAATCGCTTCTTCCATCGAAAGTCGGCCCACAGCAACCGCTTGGGCCAATCGCTGAGAGATCGTCACCTGTCCTCCTGAGATCCGGCGACTCAATCTCTGCACTTCCTTGATTTCACCATGTGTCGGCACCACAGGTTGCTTTCGATTCACTGGTGAGCCCTTCATCTGCGCAATTCGAGTTGCGGATGCATGGTGCTGGTTGCGTTGCAAACCGCGTGATGTTCGTCGCTCATCCACACGTTCAACCTTCAACCCGCGCGCAAGGCAAACATTGGCCAGGCGATTGGAAATGGTTCGCGAACCATCACCGATTCGAACCGTCAAAGAGGTGTGACCAATGTCTTCTGATAATTTGCAGATTCGATTGACGGTAGCATCGACAGATTCGAATTGCGCTGTTCCCAATACCCGACCGTCGCCCACCCAAGCAAGTCCAGGTCGTGGACCAGGATCGATACCGAATGTCAAATCCTTGACAATGCCACCTTTGGCCACAAATCGTAGCGCCTGATCAATCGCTGATTCTACAGATTCGAGTGACGCTCCGATTCCAAGTGGGTCGGCCGCGGCCTCGACCTCCTCATGCGTGGCCAACCAAACCAGAGCTGAGGGGGGGAGGGATGCATCCCTCTCGAGATGAGCACAACGGACCCTTCTCGCCTTCAGACTGGCCAATAATCGGTAGGCCAGACGGAAATCTGCCGTTCGTACGACAACTTCTCCCACGCTAATGGGTCCCTCTGTAGATAGTCAAACCTTCGCATCACATGGGACCGAATTTTTCCATTTACCAAACAAATGATGTGGAGACGCGGGGGTTGAGCGAACACCGTAATAACCGCGAATGGGCCGGCTTCGCCGATGGCCTCGTCTTACGAGCGCGAATTAAGGGCGGTATTGGCCGGTTCCCCAGATGGAGTTCGAGCCGTCACGCGATCCTGCACAGAACTTGAGCGGGCCAGAGCCATGCAAGTCGTGCAGAGACCCTTTTTGGTGGTCCGTGCAGCTGGTAGTGGCATGGATGGAAGTGGAGATTTGCTCGCCTTGCGAGGGGACATCTGTTTTCCGATTGAGGTGAAAACGAGGGCTGACAAAAAGGTCTACTTTTCTGGGCAGACCGAGGCTCAATTGGAAGCGATGAAGGATATTGGGGAAAAATGTGAACTCATGCCCCTCTATGCACATCGCCTCAAAGGTGTGCGAGGAGATTCATGGCGCATTTTCCGAGTTGATACCTCTACCCTATCCGGGAGATTGGCAGCACTCTCCAAACGGATTCCAACCCTTCCTCTAACTCGAACTGGCAAACCTCATCTGGATTGGGATCAAGGATTGCCCCTACACCAATTTCTAGGAGTCGTTTGCCGAAATTCCGAGGACAGTGGTTTGTCTAGGATTGTTTCCGATGCGTTGGCCATCAAAGTGGAAACTGAAACCGTTGTCGAAGCGGCACCTGAACCATTGCCAACCTGGATGCAGAGATTTAGAGTCTAAACATCTTGGCCTGAAAGAAGAACTTCGAGTTTTTCGATTGACACGTTTTGACGGCCGACATCACGGCTAAGTCGCTCATAATCAGCCTGCTCTAGCATGCGGCGAATGGCGTCTCGATCTCTAAGCAATGTGTTGATTCGTCGCTGAATTCTGCGCGCCTCATCGGTGTCGACCATGGTGTTGCGATAGGGGTTGTCGCCTTGAGTCCTCTCCCGATGCTTCAAGAAGAAGCGGGAGTAGGGCCGTTTGTGAGCGATGCACGGCGAGCGCGGGACAGGCGCGCACTCATTCTTATTTTCATCAGTGCATTTCTAGCCGTACAAGTGCATTGGGCCTTTGGCGCACTCTGTATCTGGGTACTGTTCCTGAGTCAATTGGAGCGCCGCGGAATACTCGATCGTTGGAACGCAACACGGGTGTTGGGTGGTTTGCTAATGCTGCGCACAACACGGGGACAGGATACGATTGAGAAAGCGGCAACACCCCGTAAATTCTGGCGCGCATATGGCGAGGTTTCTCTTTGGACATGTGCGATTGTGATGGTTTTCATCGTCGCCTTTCTGTTACTCTCATTCTCCTTGGCTCTATTCATGGGTGTCGAAAAGACCGATGCTCCGGCCAGCCAACTGATTCCATTCCCTGGTGTAAGTCCAATCATTCCGTTTTGGTGGCCAGCAATCGCATTCGCGGGTGCCCTTGTCATCCACGAATTCGCACACGCTCTACAGGCGCGCGCACACGGTATGCGTGTGCGCTCAGTGGGCCTCTTGATGCTCGGCCCTTTCCCAGCAGGGGCCTTTGTCGAACCCGAATATGAGGAACTCACCCAAGCGCCACGGCGTGAACGCGCGCGATTGTTTGCGGCTGCTCCTGCGACCAATCTCTATGCTGCTACCTTCACATGGTTGATCATCTGTGTACTGGCCACCCAATTCGCAGTCGTGAATCCAGGTGTACACGCCAGTGGAATCGTCGAAGATTCTGCCGCATCGGAAGCAGGATTGGAGCCATGGGAAATCATCACTCATTTCAACGGGACACCGGTTTCAACCGCTGCGGAAATGTCCGAACAATTGGATGCACATTCAGCAGGAGACACGGTCAACCTTACAGTACTCAGTCATCCAGACGCAGATGGTATTCGAACCGAACGCGTGTTGAGTGTAACGCTGACCAGTAAACTGGATTATGCTCATTCTCAAAACTTCACTGAAGAACAAATCGAATACCTTGAAATCGATGAGAACAGCTCATTCCTAGGCGTATCTGGTATGCAAAGTGGCTCGAGTGGTATTGATCGATTGGCCGGGCCGACCGCTTGGGAACAAGATGTCCCTTGGTACGTCGACGCACTGGGCTTTGCCTACCAACCAATTGTCATGATTGGAATCCCAATCAATCACGAAGGGCAGATTATGGACCCACATGAAATGGAATACATCGAAGCTGATGGGTGGTTTGGTGGACTTCTCGGAACCACTGTTCTGATGGCGCTGATTACACTCCTTTTCTGGTTCATCTGGTGGAACGTAGGACTCGGTTTGGCCAATTTGATTCCAATCATTCCGTTTGATGGGGGGCATCTGATGAAGGATTTCCTCGGGGTAGTAGTCGGCAGAATTCATCGTTTTTCAAAGAACTATCATCCACTCAAAACGGAGGCCACCGTCTCAAGAATCTCTTCTTACAGTAGCTTGTTTTTGCTCATGGGTTTGCTGATGATTATCATCGCCCAGAGAATTTGAGACTATTCTTCCTCAAGTTGAGCCTGTAATACCTCTGGAGAGGTTTCCATTACACGATTGGCAAAACGCTCCCAAATTGCAGGAATAGCGAGTAGAACAATTGCTGTGATTACGAGTTTGGTCCAAGTGGAACCAGGGACTGAATCACTGTTGTTGGATAGACCTAACTTGATGGCCCCAACCCAAGGGATTTCTGCTCCAGCGACACCAACAACCCATTCTTCCTTGACGGTTTCAACAGGACTTACGGTTCCATCAGAGTTGGTTGCTGAAAGCCCGGGGCCTTGGCCCTGAGAATTGGCTGCGGGTTGATCTAACATGCAGTCATTATTGTCACCTTTAGTGAGAAAACCTGCGTGGACAGGATCCCAATCCTCGACTTTCAGATTGTATTCTCCACCATGATACGGGCACAATATATCAAATGTCCAAGTAATGGTTTCGACATTTCGGAGTGTGGTACCAGGCGCATCCCATCCACCCGATTCATTGGCAACGATTTCAAGCAACACACGATGGATTACGGGTGTATCGATTCCACCGTTTTTCTTGTAGATAATGACGTCTCCAGGCATACCGTGGTTTTCATAGCCCTCGTAGATACCTCCTTCCTCGGTTGCTTCGGCATAGGTAATGATGCTTTTTCGATCATCGGACATAACGAGGACGAGGTCACCTGCATCAATCGAGCCAACCTCCCCATTTGCATCATGTTGCATAGAATTCGACTCGATGACCACCATTGGTGGCCAGGAACCTGTCATCAAAACGAGAACGGTGATCAGTGTAGCGATGAGGCCGCCGGCAAGAACAGCCTCCCGCACCCAGGACCAAGCCTCGCCCACAGGGCTCACTCCTCTTCATCCTCAGCGATTGTCGGCTCAGGCCTTTCTCCTGATGCCGGGAATGAGACCCATAGTAAGAACAACGAAATCATCAACAAAATCCAACCTGAGATGTCATCAAAATAGGGAGCGGGTACTGAATCTATTCTAGACCCATTCAACCAATCCCAAATGATGATTGTATTCGTGCGCTCTAAGGCTGCATTGCGCGCAAGACCGAATGACATGTTACAAAATTGCAGAATGGCGACGATTAATCCGACAGAACCCAATGAACGATTCAACCAAGGTTCCCTGAAGACTTCGGCATCAATCATACGCGATAGTCGAGAATCTTCCGTTCTCCACCAATTGATGAGGATGTCCTCTGGAACACTCTCATTGGATTGTGAACTCGAGGCCTTGCCTTTTGCCAATCCATGCTTGACATAGTGTGCCTTCAGGCGTGCACTCCAGACCGAACCAAGCAGGGCTGCGGCCTCCTCTGCGTCCTTGCGCTGGCGCCCTAACTCAGGGCGGGAGGTGGATCGTAGAACTTCCATCAACAAACTCCATTTTGCTTGGTAATCAAGAAATTCTGGTGCGACAAAGACCAGGACTGTGAAACCGACGAATAGACCCGCCCAAGTCCAATTTCTTAGATGTTCCAAATCGGGGTCCTGTGCACCTCCTAGGAAGAAGAAGTATATGATTGCCCAAAGGACGACTGCAGTCGAAAGGAACGTGATTGTTCCCAACATGAACAAATGGCGATCTCGCTGGCTTTCCCACCAACGCTTCAACGGGGCAAATATTCCACTCAACTTACCAACTCCGGGCCAAGAATGCCGCCTGACCTAAACCGCCGAACCTCTTGGCACTGTTGAGTGTTCGCCTCCAACGGGCCCTAACGGGCCCGGAATACTTTGAAAGCCGAAGGCGCCGGGTGTCGGCGTAGCCGACAGTCGGCTGGGCGGGGATGAAATGAGAAAAATGGCCATATTTATCGTCGCGACTTTCCTGTTTTCTACGACATTACCGTTTGCCTCTGCGGTCACGGAAACCCAATTTTCAGACGGTTCCTCAACCTTTACGCATGTATTCAGCACGAACGGGGATGCAGACACACCCGGAGTTACTCTACCATATGGAGCCGAAGTGAGTGATGTTGAAATCGAAATAGAAGGATCCTCTTCGACCCAAAGTTGGTTCAATCGAACCACCAATGCCGATTTTGGTGGACAAGGAACGACCGGATCCAGCCAACAAGGATGGTCGATTCAGCAAAATGGATGGAATTACGGTTATCGACAAAATGTCAAGGTCGAAAATGGCCAATTGGAGTTGAGACCAACACAGGATACGACTTACTGGTCGATGGACAATCAAAATCAGGCAACTGCATCTACTGGCGGTAGCATGAATACAACTGGAGAGTATTTCTCAAGTTCTGAAGCTGGTTACAATGGAATGAGCGATACCAGGACGATGAGTTTGTCCGGAGGTACATGGCAATACATGGGACCCGTTGTCAAGCAAGGTGATGAAATTCATGTCATCCGTTATGGAAGTGTCAGTTCATACGGCGGATATCTATTGAGTACAATTCAGAGATTCAACGCAACAACTGGTGTTTCTATTGGTACTGCTACCATCCAATACAACAATTGTTCATCGAGCAACGTCTACTACGTCACCGATGCGACCAGTGATGGAGATGGAACTGTATGGATGACTTCATTCTGGACAAGTACCACATACGGTGCAATCACAAAGTGGACCGTGAATTCAGGAACCTACAGATGTGAGAGATCGTGGACCATGACAGAAGTTGGGGGAATTGCAATTGATCCTTCAACCGATGATATGTACATTGTCAAGAGGGTACGGGGATCTAGTTCGTATGACATGGATATGTGGGAAGTGAGTCGGAGCCATCCAAATATCGCCCTGCAAACATGGAGTTTGGGAACCATTTCTCCCTCTGGTGGATTCTCGAATATGAATTCCTATGTCAGACCTGCTGGACTGGATGTAAATATGCCTAGAATCTCAGTCAATGTGCATTGTTACTCCTACGCATACACCTACTATTGCGATACCAATCGAGTTTCATGGATGAACGTCTATCATCAGAGAACAAATTGGCCCGAGTTGCAAGGTGAATACCCAAGTTCCTACGCAACAATGGGCATCGAGAATATCGATGGTGAACTGGCTACAACCTGTTTGTATGGAAACCAGAATTCCTACTGTCCAAGTTCGACCACCATGCGAAAAATCAAGATGAGAGGAGTTGGTTCCACCGATTGGATGGATACACCATCATCCACCAGTGCCACAATTACTTCGAGTACACAGACACTTGTCCGTTCCATTAGCGAACTCTCTCTCGGGGCGGCGATCACTTGGGAACCAACCGGAACTTCAGTTGATTTTGAAATCACCAACGACGGGGGTACAACATGGAAAAGAGCCAACGGAGGTGTGGGTCAAACGATTACATTCGCAAACGCCGGAAATCAATTGGGTTGGAGAGCATGGCTCAACGGAACTTCTTCCGCAGCACCAATCGTCGATACTGTGGGGTTGAGTTATGATGCCACATATGCTTCTAGTGGCCAATGGCGCGCATACCGAGTTACATCAGGATCCTTCCCAGATGCTGCAATAGTTTGGTGGAACGCTACGACACCGGGTGGAAGTTCATTGGATGTTCACTTCAGAGCATCGTCCGGTTGCACGAGTGGAACTCGTGTGAATATACCCAGTTCAGGGTCGGTTGTCACATTCTCTTCAATGGCCGGCAGTTATCTGTCTCTGTGTATTGATTTGGATGCTGGAACCTCCAATCAGTATACCCCCACCTTGTATGACTTCAATGTCGCACTTTTCGAAAATGCACCACAGGATGTCAAGATTGACATTTACGACAAAGATAGTTCTTCTTCACTTAACCCCGGTTGCAGTGTTGGTGGCTACGAATGGGATTACGAAGGGACACTCTTGGGTACAACAACTGCAAGATCTACGGATGGAAGTAGTGATTTGCAGGATGCCATCAACTGTATCGTTCCTCAATCTGGGACTGGTACAGAGGTCGTTGGAGTTGCAGTTCAGTCTGCTACCGCAGGGAAGATCGAAATCAAATCGATGCGCATTGAATACACCATGGTGACCGTAAACCTCGACATTAATTTTGATGAAACCATGGTTTTGCATGAGCGCGGGGAAGCCTACGAAATAGTGACTCGACATGTAATCGGCGATAATGCCCTCAGCATCACCAATGCAGAGTTGACATTCCTAGCATCTCCAAATAGCGATGCTCCCAAACTTTCCTGGGCTGACGATGGAACCCTTGTCGATGATGATCCTGAAGATTGGATTATACCCGATCAAGGAGCAACATGGACGAATTTATCCAATGGCATCTTTGAGATTCATTGGATGTTCCGTGTAACGGATGATTTCCCAGAACAAAATAACGTCGGATGGCGCATCAGTTGTACGGATGACAATGGATTCTCACCAGCGACACTCTCGACTGGTGGAGCGGGAATCGTTGTCAATCAATCGTACGGACTTGGATGGTTCGCCATTCATGATGTAGAAGGTGAAGTCGTCAATGATGATTTGCAAAATGGAGATTGGGTCGTCGCTGGGGAAACCGTTCACTTCCAAGGCCAAGTTTGGTTTGAAGGGACACAGGATGCACCACTCAATTCCGTCTTTGACATCCGTGTAGCACGCAAGGACAGTCAGGGTGATTTCGTCGCCTCCAATTGGAAGGATAATTCAAATCCAAATGGTTCGTTCTTCATATCGGTCATGGTTCCCGACATGGACATTCCCGAAGGTGTGACGTTTGAGGTTCAAGCTTACAACGTAAGAGACCCAAC
>CALCEF010000058.1 GCA_937901365.1 uncultured euryarchaeote
AGCAGATCAGCCAATACAATTTGCTCAGCGGTCACCATCCGACCAAATTTCTTGGTGCCGTGACTGGTCAAATTTCGAACCATCACGGGACTACCATAGAGTAGAACATCCCAATCTTGGCTCGCAACTCCTGCCACTTCGCCTTGGCGGCACCATACACTTGCGGCCCCTTCAGCCTCCATCGGTGCCTCAACCCATGAAATTCCCAACAGGTCGAGCATTCGTTGAGTTTCTTGCACCATTTCAGGTGTGTAGGATACCACCTGTGCCCCGAGTTTGTCAGCGGCCTTCCAATCCTCTGCCTCGATTGCTGCCTCCCATTTCTCCTTCGCGTTCACACGTCGCTCCTTTCGCTCAGCTAGAGTATCAAACTTCAATTCATGAGGGCGTCCATCAAACACGAAGACAGGATCGATTCCAGCCTCAACTAGAGCAGCACTTCGATCTAGAAAACCCATCAGGTGTGAGACTGGCCTGCCCTGACTGTCTCGCAGGTATGTTCCATCTTTGCCTTCACCTCTAGCACGCAGGCTCGTGATAAATTGGTAAGCAGTGAGGAAGGCATCTACGGCAATTCGCTGACCTGCCAAGTCAGTCATCTGGATGGGGACAGGTGAAGCGAGGTCACGAAGATTACAGCCCATTTAAGCCGCCTCAGAATTCTTCAAGGTCATCAAGGGCGTCTTCAAAATCTTCGTCCGGCTCTTCTTCATCATCCTCATCGTCATATTGCCGATTCTGCCTAAATGCCATCCAAAAACCGATTCCACCCATGAGAATACCCAGTGCGGTTACACCGTGTGCGTAAACACCCCATGTAGAATCGACGCCGATGATCTCACACAAGACGTGCTGAATCGCAAACCGGTCAGAATCTTCACCATTGATTGTTACAGTGATCACCTGGGGTTGCCAAGCACCGCCCGTATCTGGGTCTGTACAATCCATACAAGCATGCAATGGTACCAGCGAACTCTCACCAGTAGCCGGGTTGGTTGAATTGACAATCATCGATTTTGCCAGAACCGCTTGTCCGGGGCGCAAATCGATGTGGAATAGAGAGAAGTACAGTTGGACGTATTCTTTACCTCGCTGAGGTACTTCTGGGTCTTCAAAGAGCGAAGCATATTCCTCATATCCTAGACCTGAAATTTTCTCACCGCCGTCATTTGCCATGAACACATCATCATATTCCACATAGATGGAGAATTCATAATCCTCAACAAAGGCATCTCCAATGAATGAACCAGGGCGCTCATCGAGTTGGATTAATTCGTCTATCGACCATACATCTGGATCATCGGGATTGACTTTACCCATTTGCAGTGGCCCGGCAATAATCGGTGCAACCGTCATTGAAACCAACAGACCCAATCCCGTGAACAAGATTGACAATTCTTTCATTGGAATCGGTGGCAAGAACATGAATCCTGCGACAAATACTCCGATTCCAAGAAGGCCCCAAAAGACGAAACCTAGGAGTGATGTTGAATTCGCGCTTTCGAGATTATACCCGGATGCTTGCGCATATGGTGAAACATATTCTGCAGCGTCAAGACCAGGGACAACGGGTTCGTATGGGGCCATGACTGGAATGTCCATCCATGATTCACCAGGGCCAAGATACAGGATGTATCCATCATTTGGATTGACACTCTGTGGCTTTTGGAATGACACACGCAAGCCAAAGGTTTCGTCAGCCTTCACTTCTTCTTGGTTGATGAAAAATTCAAACATGTAGTTGTTATCTTCATCAGGTTGGTTAATCGTTTGTTGTGCCAAATCCCGATTACCTAGACGAAGTACAACAGTGATTTCCTTGGTGCATGCATTTTGCTCCAAATCACAGATGATGAGTAGGTGTATATTTCCTGTAACTGGAATCGAGTTGTCAATTGCAAGGGGTTCGGAAACAGGGTTAGATCCATCAAAGGTGAAGGAACGCGGCCCACCACCATTGTTTGCATCACCCGGATAATTTCCTTCACTCAATCGGTCATCAGATTCTACATCATTTGTAGCTGAGTGTGTCCATGTTTGCCATGTACTCGAAGTTTCAGCAGTTGCTTGTCCATACATGAACATTCGATTTTGATCAAAGGTGAGGTTACGCGGGTCGTCAGCC
>CALCEF010000059.1 GCA_937901365.1 uncultured euryarchaeote
GGAGATTTATTGGCGGCTCTTTGCCAAAATACACATGGAGACGTTTCGCAAGTCACACGAGAAGAACTCGATGCCTTTGAGGCGAGACGCAATTTCTCATCCGAACATCGAACTCTCACCATTTCAAAAAATAGTTCGGACGAGGATCAACTCAACTCTACATTGGCGCGTCTGAAACAGGCAGGGATTGTCGCCATCCTTCGCGGTCAGAACCGGAAGCGAATGGTTGAGCGAGGTTTGGTGTTGGCCGAAATGGGTTGCACTGCGATCGAAGTGACACTGGATAGTCCTGATGCATTGCAAATCGCTCAAGAATTACGACAGCAATTGCCCTCTTCAGTAATGATTGGTGTCGGCACTTTACTCGATATGGAGCAAGTGCAATACTGCGCTGACATTGGATCTGAATTTGCGCTATCTCCTACTCATCCTGAGGGAATGGTTCAGCACTGTCATGCCGCAAACATACTCGCCGTGCCAGGGGTTGCCAATCAAGAGGAATTGATGCAAGTGATTGCAAGCGGTGCACACATTGCCAAATTGTTCCCCTCAACCGATTGGAATCCTGAGCAACTGTCGTCGATTAGCCTGCCATGGATGCCCGTAGGTGGTGTGGATGAGCAAAGCGTTTGGCAGTGGCTCGATGCGGGTGCATGGTGCGTCGGCATGGGCTCAAACCTGTGTGGTTCTGATCTCAGTGATGTCGGCGATGAAAACAAATCATGGTCGCAATCTGAAGAACAAAAGGCACGGGACATATTCATGGAACTCCAACGCCGGCGTAGTGATGCGTGACCACGATTCGTTCTGCCATTTGTGTGCGGTGCCCACCGCGTTGGCTCTTGCTCAGGGTTGAGACCGATGATGGAGAAATCGGCTGGGGTGAAGCGATTGGAGACCTGCACGAAGAGATGGAAGGAGCACTCAACGCAATCGGTGAGCGAGTCACCGGTAGCAGTATTCACGACATTACTCGTATCATTGAGATTCAACAAAAGGCACGTTTTTGGAGAGACGGGCCCGTAATGGATAGCGCCCTTTCGGCTTTGGAGATGGCTCTTTGGGACCTCAAAGGAAAGCAGTACGGAGCACCGATTCACGAACTGATGGGTGGTCGCGTGCGCGAGCGCGTGCGCGTGTATCGCAATCTTTGGGGACGAAACCCTGAGGAATTTGCCAACTCTGCCAGAGAAGCCATTTCTCAATCGATGACCGCTGTCAAGGTCAGTCCCGCCGGACCCACACAAGATGTCGTATCGAGAGCAGCGCTCAATGACATGGTCGAGGTGGTCGGTGCCGTGAGGGAGGCGGTCGGACCGAATGTCGATTTAGCAATAGATCTCCATGGACGACTAACTCCCGCTGCCTCACGTCGTGCCGTTCACGCATTGGCTCCAATGGATCCATTCTTCATCGAAGAACCATGTTTGCCCGATGGTAGTGCATCACATATCGCCGATTTACGAGCCTTGCGAACAGCACAACCGATCGCCATTGCGACTGGCGAGAGGTTACGAAGTGCCCATGCTTTCGCCCAGCACCTTCTTCCTTCACCGGTTGTGGATATCATCCAACCCGATGTGAGTATGGTCGGCGGAATTCGAGCCGCAGTGGAAATCGGAGCGATGGCTGCGGCGGCCCAGGTTTCGATGGCACCACATTGCCCCTACGGACCGATTCAATTCGCTGCCTCCATGCAGGTGGCTGCAGCAAGCCCTGCACATTTGATTCAAGAATTCCAATCTCTGGGGGGTGCTGGTTCGGGTGGAGGCACTCCTGGAGGTGGTCAGGATTGGGCATTCGACCTCATCGCAGAACCGTTCTCCATTGTAGGGGGCCACGTCGATGTGCCAACGGGTGCAGGTCTCGGAATTCAGGTTCTCGAAGAACGAATCGAGGAGCACATGGAAATGTGGAATCCACACCCACCGGCAGTTTGGACCCACGAGGATGGTAGCCACGCCGAGTGGTAATCAGCCAAGCATTGTTTCTGGATCACGTCCACCAATCCAAGCGAGGAAGGGTGTTGCAATCAGAATCGGGAATCCGAGTAGAACTCCGACCGCCTCACCATAATCATGCTCTGTGACGGTTGTCGATGTAGAGACTTCAACCATGCCGTCATTCGGATTGGTGGAGGGAATAATCAGGTGATAGGCAGTCACATTGATGCGGAATGATGCTTGGTGGGTGAACCCACCACCTTGGAAACAATTGGTACCTGTCATTTCAACTCGAAGTGTCCAAGCGCCTCGACCGTGGCCCCACCAAATTTCTCGAGATATATCATCGAGTGCGAGTCGAAGGTCTTCTTCTGAAGAAAAGCCTGTCAAATTCGCGGCCTTTGCATCGAATTGAATATCCATTTCCCCATCCCAATCATTGGCGACGAAACTGGTTTCATTTGTACCATCGGACAAATTCCCACGATCAGGCATTGAGAAGGAAACCGTCCATACGGGTTCACCGAATATTGCACAATTGTGATTCTCCAATTCAACACTAAAGAATCCGGCAAACACTCCACCTTGAGTTGTCGGTACATCGATCGAAGCCATTACATTGCCACCGGTTGAAATTGTATTT
>CALCEF010000060.1 GCA_937901365.1 uncultured euryarchaeote
CCTTCACCACAACCGTTCATTGATTACCTACGGGCCAAAATTGAGCGCTTGTATGAAGTCAGTGCGTGAAGCAGAAGTCCAATAGGCAACCCTGCACCCTTGCCTTACATGGAGGGGGCGCCACTACGTGAATTGCGCGAATTGGCGTGGTTTCAGAGAAATTTGGATGCCGGCGTGAGTACCCTGCATCTAGATGACAAGCGCTTGATTGCAGGTGACTGGGACGGAGGGATTCATTGCTGGGATTTGGAAGGTGAAAGCCTGTGGCAACAGAAAACCAGCAACCGAGTATCCAGCATGACCATCGGAGGTGACAATCTCTTTGCCGTCTGCGGTCGCGATATCGTTTGCATCGACATCGCCTCCGGTGATTTGCGTTGGAACGTTGAACTGGAAGGGAGTAGTGACCTTGTCGCTTGTACACCCGACGGCTCAACAATTCTCGCAACCTCATCAATTTTCGATCTGGAGATGAATGATTTTCTCGAATCGACATTTTGGCGTTTCAACGCAGAAGGCGAACTACTCCGTCAAGATTCCATTGATGAGCGCCCCTGGGCAATTGAGATGCGAAGTGATGGCGTCGCATTCCTTCCATTGGGTCGACCCAGGTGTGGGATGATTCGGGCAGCAGAGGATGGCTTGCACCACACCCCGTTACCAACCGATTCACCAGCTACTTGTGGTTTCACAGGCGAATCACACATGGTCATAGGGCACGCCGACGGCACCCTAACCGCCGTGGACGATGGCATGGTTATGGACGATGATACTTACACAAATCAACCAGGGTCGATTGAATCGATTTCAGCGACTGAACCAGGCTTTCTTGTAGCGGCATCAATTGAACCAGGGGCAGCAGGGGCTGGTTTTGGAGGTGCAGAGGGTGTCGCTCGCGCGTACAATCAGAAAGGCAGATTGTTGTGGCAAATCGAAACGCCCCTTGGGCGTAACATCGAACACGTAGTCTATGGCCCTGTGATCGGTGAGTGTACCAGCGCGTGGGTCTCGTCATGGGATGATCGAACCTCTCAAACCAAGGTGTGCAGCATCCCTGATGGCGACCTAATTTTGGAAATTGAGATGGGGCCACGAGTCAATTCAATCATTGGTAATTCGGAGTATTTGGCGATTGGTTTCGCCGACGGAGACCTGTATCTATTACAGGGCGACCTTCTGTCACGGCGACTGGATTCAGAAGTTGAAACTGAATTGGACGAGCACCGGTCAGCAATGGCTGAGAAATTGCGACGGCTTCGAACCAAAAAATGAACATTTATCGCGCCCAAACTCCAGTGGAAATAAGGGTTCAGTTGCCGCTTTTCAGATGGAAAAGCACCATTTTTTCACAAAGGTTTATGGGGCCCCTCTGCCCACGTGAACTTTGCCGCTCCCGAGGAGTGGTGTCGGGGCGCCCAGCGTCACCGGC
>CALCEF010000061.1 GCA_937901365.1 uncultured euryarchaeote
GCTACGGTGGCGACATCGCCACTGCTAGCACTGGCAGAGTCTCCTGCGGCGTGAGCCATCATCTCTGCGACCAAATCTTCCTGGAATGTGCCACTGTCATCGACACAGGCGATTCGAGAAAGTGCTTCAGCCATCCAAGCTCCAGCAGGTGCGTCATAATCGACATCGCAATCAACTCGGTCATGGATTCGCGTACCACCCATTGTCTCGAGTACCTCATCCCATTCCTTACCGGATTGGCAAAAGAATTCGTAGGATGTATCTCCAAGAGCACAGACTGAGAAATGGGTGTTTGAAAGAATCTTACCCGCGCCCTTCGCCGCGTTGTACAACTCCTCAGCATTATCTGGTTGCTCACCTTCACCCCACGTAGAACAAGCGATGAGAATGCGCTTCATACCTGCCATGCTACCCAAATCAAAGCCGTCCATATCGTGAACGTGGCCCACTAAGCCGTAATCTGCGGCCTTCTTTGCAATCAGTGAACAGAGCCCTTCTGCATTTCCAGATTGGCTGCCGAAAAGGATGTGCAAATCTCGATCACCGCCCATGACTGCATCCAATGCGCCATCACCTAATGGTTCAGCAGCGGTTGCAGGTGCAGTTGCGGGTGCTTCCTCGGCAACCTCTGTTGGTGCTTCTTCAGCAGCGGGTTCTTCGCCGCCTGCAACCTCGAAAAGAATGACATCAACGGGGCAAGCATCGGCGGCTTCAATGATGTCGTCGCTCCATTCACCGGGTTTCACGCCATCGACAATTACGCAACTGTCTTCTTCGACATGGAATACCTCTGGGCAGATGTTTTCGCAAGCATCACAGGTGATACAGCCGTCATCAATCCAGACCTTTACGACCGCACTCATGGATGGAACACCACACCAGCCCTACGGGCTGAACAACATGCCCACCTGAATTCGATTCTTCAACCTATGGGGGTCAAAGGGAGCCTGCGAGCCGCTCGTGACTAGAAGCCACCCATGCCGCCCATGTCCATGCCGCCCATGTCAGGCATTCCACCGCCACCACCAGCTCGACTGGAGATGACGTCGTCGATTCTGAGAATCATTACTGCGGTTTCTGTTGCAGATTGAATCGCTTGTTCAACCACACGGACGGGCTCAAGAACATTGGCTGCCCTCATATCCATTACACCACCGTCGATGACGTTCACACCGAAGGTGGATTTGCCCTCTGCATGGGCCTTGCGAACTTCGATAATGGTATTCACAGGATCCAAGCCTGCATTTTCAGCAAGGGTGCGAGGGATGACTTCGAGTGCACCTGCAAACGCCTCAATGGCCATTTGTTCACGACCACCAATGCCTTCTGCGAAGGCCCTCAAATCTCTCGATAGAGAGGCGATGACTGATCCGCCACCGGTAAGGACCGAGCCATCTTCCTTGGCCACACTCACGACGCCAATGGCGTCATCGAAAGCACGACGGATTTCGTCGACCACGTGTTCAGTCCCTCCACGGAGCAAGACGCTCACACTCTTCGCTTCTGGGCAACCTGTGACAAAGACCATGTCGGATTCTCCGATTTTGCGCTCTTCTACTTTGGCAGCCTCGCCCAAATCATTTCCACTGAGATCGTCGATATTGGTTACAATTCGCCCACTTGTCGCCTTTGCAAGTGCTTCCATATCGGATTTCTTTGCACGACGAACCGCGAACAAACCGGCCTTGGACATGTAGTGTTGTGCCAAATCATCGATTCCCTTCTGGCAGATGACAACATTGGCACCGGCGGCCTGAATCTTTTCGACCAAACTTCGCAGATAATTCTCTTCTTCATCGAGGAATTGTGCCAACATGCTTGGGTCTGTAATCTGAATCTTGGCATCGACTTCTGTTTTCTTGACCTCGATGGCTGAATTGATGAGGGCGATTTTAGCACCAGAAACACTTCGAGGCATTCCACTGTGAACACGTTCCTTATCGAGGATGATTCCATCGACCAGCGTGCTGTCCTTGATTGAGCCACCTTGTTTCTTTTCGACCTTAATGTCATCGAGATCGACGTGTATCTCACCATCTTCCTCGCGTGCAACCGCCTGAACGGCATCTACGCAAATGTCTGCAAGGAATGCCTTGACTGCGCCAGCCGATTTCCCAGTAAGGGCTGTCTTGGCGACTTCATGAAGTGTTGATTTGTCCGCATCGATTGCGTGTCCATCCAGAAGGTCCACTGCTTTGTCTGATGCCAATCGGAATCCTTCACAGATGACGGTTGGGTGAACGTTCTGTTCGATGAGATCTTCACTGCGCTTGAGAAGCTCTCCAGCGATGACAACTGCACTTGTTGTTCCATCGTAGCAGTGCTGTTCCTGAGTTTTGGCAACCTCGATAATCATCTTGGCCGCTGGGTGTTCAATATCCATCTCCTTCAGAATGGTTGCACCATCGTTGGTAATGACAACATCACCCATGCTATCGACGAGCATCTTGTCCATGCCTTTGGGACCCAATGTGGTCCTAACTGCGTCAGCAACCGCTTTTGCGGCTGCGATATTGTTGCTTTGTGCACTTTTCCCTCGAGTTCGGTTGGTACCCTCTTTGAGGATAAAGATCGGTTGTTGTCCACCATACATTGGTCATTCCCACCTAGTTAGCGCCCCTACGGGGCGAGTTGCCGACTCAGGACCCATTCATAAAGGCGCCGTGAAGATTCACGCACCGCCTTGACGGCGGAGATACTCCTCACCGTAGTGTTCCCACTGCTCCATCGTCCATCCTTCAGGCAGACCACTGGCAGGCAATGGAGGACCACTTGATGTGGCCGGTTCGGGCACTGCTGGTGCGGGTTGTGGCTCAGGCGCCGAAGGTGGAGGTGGAGTTGCCATGACGGGTTGGGCGAATATTTCCTGAGTTCCACCATACATCGAATTGGCAGTTGTATCTGCACTAGGAAGTGTTGGAGCATCCGGTAGCGTTGGTGCGTCGGGCAATCCGAGGTTTGATTCATATCCACCCAACGATGAGATTTCTTCTTCGTGTTCTGTAGACATGATGATTCTCACCAAAACAACACCTAAAGCAAGGATGAGAATAATCCCTAGAGCCCACAAAGCGATGTTCTTGATTGAATCTCCAAGACCGCCGGCATCATCAGAGGATTCGACTGAAACATACTTGTCTGCCGAGAAATCAATGGCGATTTCGGTATTGTCATCTGTGGCTTCAACCTTGAGGACTGCCGTGAATACCATGGTTTCTTGGTCCAAATTCTGAAGGTTTACATCGGTGACATAGACTTCGATGTTGATGATTCGAGTCGCATCGGGTGCGAGTTCGAATTGTTGATCGGTATTGACCACTCGAACCCATCGCAAATTGAAGTCAGCTTCAGAATCAGTATTGACGCTCAGGCGAATCTCTTGATTTGCGGTTGGGTGTTGGTTGTGAACTGTGACTTGCAGCATGTGAGGACCGGGGTCCGTGATGTGGACGAGTGGCCCGGCTTCAAGACGAATCCAACCTAGGGAACCGACCTGGAAATTGGCTTCACCGGTTGAACTGACACTCTGTCCGGCCTCCAAGCCTTTGACACTGGTCGCTGTAACAGTCAATTCCTTGATTCCTTGCACACCACTGTCGAACGAATAACTGACGGTGATATTTGTCGAAGTTTGTGGGTCGATGAACATGGTTCGACCACTTGAATCGGTGAGACCATCCGAAATGACTGCGTTGACGCCATCATCCATCATTAGATCGACATTGAAGGCATCAATTTCATTGCCATGGTTGAAGATTTCAAAGTTCATGGTTCGAGATTCTACACCAGCAGAGAAAGACTGTCCTGTCAAGTCTTTGTCCTCAACTTCAACGATGTAGGTGGTTGGGACTTCTAAGGTGAATTGGCCACTCGAACTGTACGTTGAATCTGTCTGTGATGTGGCGGTTACCGTAATCGGATAGAAATTGGGCATCAAACCCTGTGGCATATCCATGATGACGGTGACGTCGACCTCTTGACCGAAGGGTTCGATGGGTTCAGTGACCTGTGTTGCAAGAGATGCACCGATATGCCAATCCGCGTTGAGGGAGAGATCGAAAATTTCAGGCGCATTTCCATCATTACGAATGGTCATTGTCATCGTTCGCATATTGCCGTCAGCCAGAGCCGTCATGGATGATTCGTAGGCTGTGACTTTGACGTCCTGAACTGCGGGGACATCGATGTAAATCCGCTCGACCGATTGAGCATTTGCTGGGGCGACACCTTGGACGTATAGGGAAATCTCAACCAACCCTGGTGGATTTCCTTCCGGCGCGTGGAATCGAGCTTTGATGAACTTCTCTTCACCCTTGCTGAGAGTCATCTGCATAATTTGAGTATCATTGCCATCGCCATCCCAATCCTCAAACCATTCAAGGTTTGGAGCACCCCAGAGTGTGCTGTCGAAATATGCACCCAATGTCCAATCGGCCAACTGGTTCCCAGTGTTCTTGACCTTCATCATTACATCACCAGTTTCACCCGGTGAGAGCGTTAAGGCAGGATAGGATGGAGTAACTTGATCCAACCGAACTGAGAATGAGGACGAAATCGAGACTGGCAGCGTTAACTCTGCCATGACTTGGCTGTTATATGCATCATCAAGAACAACCGTCCAATTGAGTGTCTCAACATTCGCACCCTCTGGAACTGTGAGATTAACCCAGAATGCTGTGCTGGTTTCGCCATCTAGGGGATTTAGTGACACGTAATTGTCATGATCCAACATGTTGTCACTGTCAATTCTCAATGGGTAAATATTCATCCAAGAAAGATTGGATACCTCGGTGAAGAGATTGAGGTTGACCTCTCTGTATCCATTGTTTGTCAATGTGCAGTATAGCGATGGAGGATTGGGGTCTGCTGGGATTACAACGTAAGCATTGGGTAATGGGTCGTCACAATCCAAAGTGATGGTATACTCATCTACCACTTCAACTGCGAATAGAATGAAATCATCGATACGGATGCCGCTGTTAGCACCCATTGTATCTGCGAGTTTCGTGTATGACATTGTGTAGGCATTGTCATTGTGAACATCGGTCATGTTCCAGATGACTTGGGTCCAATCGTTCTCAGTTGCTGAAATGCCCGACTGGGTTAGATTGTTTTCTTCGATGGTCGTCATTCCTCGAAGGGCTTCCATGGCCAGTTCATCACCTGAACCCATGGTCCCCCAAGCCATGGTCGCCCAGTGTACTGAACGATAATCTGAATCGAGAATGTTAAGCCAGCAGAACGGGACACCATAGACTGCTTCAACGTCAGAATCGATGCTCCCATACCCTAATCCGTGGCCTGGATCACTGCAATCTCCACCAGTTGGCACCCAACCCCACTTCAGCATGTCAATGGTGTTCGATGCGTAATTTCCACCACCGGGGTCCGAAATACGCCAATGCTTGACCCCTACCGCTGCCGAGGAATTATCGGTTTGCCAATCGGAACCGCCACCGTAAATTCCACTTTGCCCAATCGTTCGATCCGTGTAAGAAATAGGCATCCAAATGGGTGTATTTGCAGCAAAGGTTCCTTCCATTGGGTCATGCCACAATGCGACAGGGACATGTTCCTCGTAGATGTTGTTGGACTCATCATCACCGAGACCAGCGACCGTTGTTGCGATGGTCCCTCGGAAGATGATTCCACCATGCAGCGTCCCATCATCGTCGAGGATGCTGTGGGCAGCATCAGGTGTCCATTCGATGATTTGCACATCTGCCTGACCACCTGCTAATGACAGATTGAAGGTCCAGGTTTGGATAGTAAATCCGATCGGGTGAATCGCTTCTAATGTTCCAATCGCATCTACACTTGAGAAACCGGTTCCAGCATTCTTGAAGGTGATATTTGCAGCATATCGGGTTCCACGGAGGAGGTAATCGAGCGAGTCTCCATTCGGTTGAATCCATGTTTCTGCGGCCTCTGTTGAATTGCCTACAGCGATATCCAAAACCGTCAGGTCAATCAAATCCCTGCCGCCGGTCTCATGCTCTTCAATCGAAGGTGAAAGCCCAGTCTCTGTGACCAGAAACGGGGCCATTGAGGTCAGGCACAAAATGACAATCATCAGGGTTGCTTGGCCATTCTTCATCGTAATCAACAACTTCGCCAATGACAAGCCGGTCTTAAGGTTGGTTGAACCCTGTCTACGACAGGGTCAACCGATTCGGCTTGATTCGTTGGTGCTGGCAATCGCATTCGCCACCCACATTTCCGCCGACACCCTCTTGATGCGAACCACTGCCAACGGTCACTGTTGTCACTGGGAAAAAGTACGCTGATTGAGAGAATGTGGCTGACCATGGTGGTCGGTTTGCAGGTGTTTATCGCACCCGTTCTTGCATTCACGGTAACATACATCCTGAAGATGGATTGGGATACGTACACCTTTTCACTTCAAATCCATCTGCTACCTTGGATTATCAGTGCCGCAATCATGTATGGAATCGTTTCACTTGTGCTCGGTTTGGCCGCTGGTGGTTACATGCCAAATCGAGTCGCTGATGCAGGAGGATGGATGGCATTTTTCCGATTGACGGGGAGGATACGCGATGCGGATTTGGTCGATCGAGCCCGATACAACCTCATCCAATCTCCTTACGGAAAAGTGACGCGAATCGTCCATCAAGAAGTGAGAATCAATGGTCGGCCTTTGCTTGAGGTTCACGGTGGATTGCAACTGTTGGCCGCACCGCTACAAATTATCCTAATCATGTTGCCACTTCTGGTTCTGAGGTTTGTTCCTGAAGAATGGCTGCAGGAACGGAGGGTGATGGAGTTGGCTCTGTTGGTCTATCTGGTTGGTTTGGTCATCGGCCTGAGATTTTTCCCCAAATTTGCTTCAAAGGTCGTCGGTGTTGCTGCAATTGCCAGACGAATCTTGGTTGACCGAACCAAATTGGGTTGGCTGTTCCCAGTATTGCTGCTGTGGATCGTTGAGCGAGTCATCGTCGATTTGGCCTTCCAAGGATTGGGGCTGGATTATGGACGATGGGAGGATATCGAAGTGGAACGAGGTGTGCTCGAAGCAATCCTCCCAGGTGAAGTCGACATCCCTGAATCGAGCTTCCTTGATCTGCTGGTAGCACTCTCACTATTGCCGATGGCAATTTTCACGACCATGGCAGTACTCGGTGGCGGGGAACAGGACCCTCCACGCTGGTTCATTGGCATTGAAGGTGAATGGTTTCCATTGAACCAGGAAGAGGCTGTGGGTTTGCCCGCACCAGGTGAAACCACCGAGGGTACTGGGACCGATGTCCATGAAGAGACTGAGGATGGAGAAGAAGTACTGGACGAAGA
>CALCEF010000062.1 GCA_937901365.1 uncultured euryarchaeote
TGCATCAGATATCGATACAGCCATGCGGCTTGGATACAAGCACCCAATGGGGCCACTTGAGCTTTCAGATTTGGTGGGGCTCGATGTGCGAAGAGATATTCTCAACAACTTAGCAGAAGCATTTGGTGATGAATCGTATAGGCCGCACCCGTTACTCAATCGATTGGTTGAGGCAGGGGATTTGGGGAAAAAAACAGGCAAGGGACTCTATGATTGGTCTTCGGGTGAGAAGGTGGAACGCGAACTTTAGTCCAATTCACTCGTTCTCAGAACCCTCTCTAAATTCCAATCATCACCTTCTTTGCTAAACAAGGCACAGGTCGCCGGTGGCATTTGATGGAATTGTCCACTCAATGTTGCGACCAGCAATTCACAACCGGGATTGTGGCCCAAAATCAGTGTTGTTTGGTCCGGTTGAACCTGTCTTACTAGCTGCATCAAGGTGTCAAGACTTGCTCGATATATTTCGGGTCTAATCTCAAATGGGATATCCATGAGATGAGAATGTGTCTCACGTGTGCGTGTAGAACTGGAAACAAATGCAGTATCTGGAATCCAATCCAATTCGTTCAACGCTTGGGCCATTCGAGGCGTTTCAAGACGGCCTTCCTCGGTCAGAACTCGTTCGTGATCAGATTGTTGTGGTGATTCCCAACCACTCGTTGCATGGCGCATCACAATCATTCGAGTGGGCATTCAATCCCTCAATCAAAAACCGGTTCCCTCTTCTCGAGGAAGGCGGCAACACCCTCGGCGAATTCATCTGTTTGGCTGGCAGCGATAATCAACGCTTGTTCGAACTCCAACTGGGTTTGGAAGAAGGTTGAGGTCGATGCGTCGAGCAACTGTTTGGTTCCACTTCGACTCATCTTCGACCATCGCCCCCAATCAGAGGCCAATTGAACTGCGCAATCGATCAGTTCATCCTGAGGGGCGACTTTGTCGACTGCTCCTTTCTCTAAGGCTTCCTCACCCGTCCATGTTTCATCATTGAAGAAAAATTGCCGAGCCGTTTGGTTGCCTACGAGGCGAGGTAGAAGCCATGTTGAACCTCCATCGGGAGACAATCCCAATTTGAAAAATGCCGCTGCCAACTTTGCATCTGGTGAGGCTACGCGTGCATCACAAGCCAGAGCCAGTCCGAGGCCACCACCAGCAGCCGCCCCATTTACTGCAGCCACTATGATCGTTGGATCCGTACGCATTCGAATCTGCAATGGGTGTAAGATACTGGTCAAATCATCGACCAATGGGCCGATGCGACCATCTTCGATACTACGCTGAAATTCTTCGATATCAGCACCTGCACAGAAAAAACGTCCTGTACCCGTTAGGACAATACCACGAATACTAGAATCGTCCATCAAATCGTTGAGGGTTGACGATATTTCACTCATCGAATCACTGTCGAAAGCATTGCGGGCTGCTTCCGCAGAGATTGTCACGACTGCCACGGAGTCTCGGCGTTCGACCTCTAGGACCATGTTGGCCGGTCGAGGTCCTCAGTATTGAATTGCATGAAGGTGATAAGTTGCGAATGAATCGGC
>CALCEF010000063.1 GCA_937901365.1 uncultured euryarchaeote
ATTTCAGCATCCCGTGAGGTATTCTACGTTGACATCGATGATTTGAGTTGGAGAAACACGATTTTTGCACACGAATTCCAGCACTTGCTCCACAACTCAAGAGATCCGTTCGAATACCTCTGGATTGACGAAGGCAATGCCGACATGGCGGCCTTCCTCTGCTTTGGAGCCTCGAACGCTGTCATCGGTCACGCCAATGCCTGGACACAAAATGCCAGTGCGTCCGTACGATGGTGGAACCAGCGAATCGGTGACTACGGTGCCGGCTTCATGTTCATGCTCTTCTTGGCCGACAATCTTGGCGGTGGCTCAGCCATCCGACAATTGGTTGCAGATACACTAACCGGCGGAGTAGGCATTGTCGATTTAGCGCAAACCCTCGGGCCTAGTGGGACACCCATTGGGACGACCATGAGTGACATATTTGCCAACTTTACCGCATCTGTGACGCTCGATCATGGCACTCAAGCTGAATTTGGTCTCGACAATATCGACATGTACGAAACCTGTGGTAACAATCAGTTCTGTAGGATTCAACTCTCTGGCTCAAATCTGAACTGGGGCAGTATGTGGCAAAGTGGACCCCAGGATATCGAAGGTTGGGGTGTGCATGCTTACCGCTTCCTAGACGGGACTGGTGCGCCACTGAATATCATGGTACAACCCAGTGAGTTGGGTTTTGCTGCGACCATCATGGCACATGATGCTGCGGCTGGCACTTGGTCCATGGAGCGACTACGATTCGATTCACTGACAGGGATTGGAACCGCACTGATTCCGAGTTTTGGCAATGTCACGGATGATGTTTATCTCATCATTTGGTATGAGAGTGGTGTCGATGATTGTGACTACACCAGTCCAAATTGTGCATTCCCTGGAGGTGGTACAGAATACCCAATCGCCACCTTTGATGTGACGGCAGGAATCATCAGTCAGCCGGCAGAAATTACTGTGACACAAGAAATTACAGCTGATCGCGATGAGGATGGAGGGGTCGACACCGTCGAAGCAACCGTCGATGTGACTTCATCCGCTTTCTACGAAGTTCTTGATATTGAAGTCAAGGCATATGAGAACAATACACTCCATGACACCATTGAATTCTCGATTGAGGCAGGCGATACAATTCCTCCAGAATTCACAAACAGAACGGTTTGGTATACACCTCCTTGGGATGGGGATTGGACACTACATTTCACAATGAGAAACCAGATTGGTGAAATTGTCGATGAAGCCCTGACCCTACCTCTCACTTTGGAAAACATGGCCCCAGTTGCCGTCGGTAATGCAGCAGCGAATGCGACTCAAACATGGTTACCACTCCAATTCTTTGGAGCCGG